>JALYIN010000317.1 GCA_030775765.1 Verrucomicrobiota bacterium | reverse complement strand
TTCGATGGCGGCGTTGAGTTGATTGAGAAGGGCTTGGGTGCGTTTGCCGCCGAGTTGGCCGACGACCGTATCCGCGAACGAAAGTTGTGCCGATTCACGTTCCCGCATGATGACCTCCCTGTCGATTGTCATTGTATCATGGCAGTCAAGAAGGGTTTTTCAGAGGTTCCTAGAAGCTGTTTCAAAACCGTCTCAGGGTCATAATGAGGCAGGCCACATGAAAAAACGCACGGTACATTTTGAGATTGCGGTCGTGACGAACCAGGAGCCTGCGGAAGTTACCGAGCCATGCGATGGTTCGCTCGATCTTCCATCTTCGTCGGTACCGTCGCAGCTTCCGTCCGTCCTGCAAAACGGGCTTGGCGCGATTGGCCCGATGCGGGCAGATCAGGTCGATTCCCCGCTTTTTCAGGCGATTTCGCAACGGATCGGAGTCGGCGGCCTTGTCGTAAATGAGCCGCTTGGGCTTGTTACGGGGTCGTCCACGGCCCTTTCGCGGGACGGCCACACGACTCAGCGTTTTCTCGATGAGCGTGACTTCGTTGGGGGAGGCCGAGTCGAGGTGAACTCCCAGAGGAACACCTTGGCCGTCTGCCACCACCATCCACTTCGTACCCTTGCCGCGTTTGGTTTTTCCGACGCCAGCGCCCCTTTTTTTGCCGGAGCGAAGGAGCCGTCGGCGAAGGTCTCCTCCCAATCGAGACGGCCTGCGGCGTCCAGTTCGCCCAGGAAAATCCGCCAGATGTGGAGCCAAAGCTCCGCATCTTCCCAATCGCGCAGACGACGCCAGCAGGTGCTGGGTGACGGGAAATCCTCCGGTAAATCCTTCCATCTGGCCCCGCTGCGGAGCACCCAAAGGATGCCCTCGAAACAGGCGCGATTGTCCGCCGGCGGACGTCCGCCGCGTCGCGAGCGTTTGGGTTCGGGCAGATGTGGACGAATCTTTTCCCATTGCGAATCGGTCAGCTCCCTCTTGGTCATGGCGAATCCTTTCGCCTGCCAAGTAAATCATAAAATCATGCGCCGCGCGAATTTAGCGGCGACTAAGTTTTGAAACAGCTTCTAGTGAAAATCCCTCGAGTGCAATGAGCAGTTGGCAACCAACTCGCTAAGGTCATGCAGTCGCACCGCCATGACGTGCTGCACCTGGCCCTGGCGTTCGACATAACCATCGGCTTGAAGTACGGCAGCGTTCCGCGCGGCATTCCGGCAACGGTCGTAAACGTCGGGCCGGATAATCAGATTCACAATGCCCGTCTCATCTTCCAGCGTTTCAAACACGATTCCTTTGGCGGTGCCGGGGCGCTGGCGAATAATGACGACGCCGGCCACGCTCACCCACCTTCCATGCGGGCGATTCCATACCTCGGCGGCGGGAATCACCTTGCGGCGGGCCAATTCCGTTCGGATGAGCTGAACCGGATGTCCTTTGAGCGATAGGCCGGTCGTTCCGTAGTCGGCATGAATCTCCTGGCCCACGGTCATCGGCGAAAGAGCGGGCGCGGCACTTTCGCCTGGCGGCATCGCCAGCGGGCTCCGCTCCTCTGGCAGCGCCAGCGTTTCCCACAATGCGACCCGGCGCGACCTGGGCAGCGCAGCGAAGGCGTCGGCCTCGGATAGTTTTGCAACGGCGGAAACCGGAAGCTCAGTCGTCGCATGGAAATCGTCGATTGAGCGGAACGGGCCGTGCCGGCCTCGGCGCTCGACAATTTGCTGCGCGTGGGCGGCTTGCAGTCCCTTTATCATGCGGAAGCCAAGCCGCACGGCGGGACCAGTGATTCCCCAAGTCCGCTTATCCGAAGTGGGCACGGATGCTGTCGAGTTGGCGGCACTCTCCAAAGTGCAATCCCAATCGCTCCGATTTACCTCGATTGCTCGGACTTCGACGCCATGCTCTCGCGCATCGCGGACAATTTGCGCCGGTGCATAAAATCCCATCGGTTGGCTGTTAAGCAGCGCGCAGCAGAATGCCGCCGGGTGATATCGTTTGATCCACGCGCTGGCGTAGACAAGCAGCGCGAAAGAAGCGGCGTGGCTTTCGGGAAAGCCGTATTCGCCAAACCCCTTGATCTGATTGAAGCAGCGCTCGGCGAAATCCCGCTCGTAGCCGTTAGCCAGCATTCCATCAATCATCTTCTGCTGAAACTTTTCAATGCTACCCGCGTGTCGCCATGCGGCCATCGCGCGGCGCAACTGGTCGGCTTCCCCGGCGGTAAATCCCGCCGCGACCATCGCCATCTTCATCGCTTGTTCCTGAAACAATGGAACACCGAGCGTCTTGCCAAGCACCGCCTCCAATTCGGGCTTCGGAAAACTCACCGGCTCAATCCCGTCGCGGCGGCGCAGGTAGGGATGAACCATATCGCCCTGGATCGGCCCCGGTCTAACAATCGCGACCTCAATCACCAAGTCATAAAACTTGTTGGGGCGTAGTCGCGGCAACATCGACATCTGCGCCCGCGATTCGATCTGAAAGACGCCGACGGTGTCGGCGTCGCTGACCATCACGTACACGCCGGGGTCTTCGGATGGAATCGTGTGAAGCTCAATTGGCGGCTGCGTCGGATGCGTGTCGTTAATGAGCTTCATCCCCTTGGCCAGCGCCGTCAGCATCCCCAGCGCGAGCACGTCTACCTTGAGAATGCCCAGCGCGTCGATGTCGTCCTTATCCCATTCGATCACGGTGCGGTCCGCCATGCTGGCGTTCTCGATGGGAACCAATTCACACAACGGCCCGCGCGTCATCACCATACCGCCGACGTGCTGGCTGAGGTGGCGGGGAAATCCAAGCAATTCGCGCGTCAGCGCGACAACCAGCCGCACGGTGTGGTCGGTGGGGTCCAATCCCGCTTCTCGAACCTGCTCATCCAGCGGCGCGCCGCTGGACCAGCCCTCAAGGCGTTTGGCCAGTGCACCCACAGCGCCAAGGCCCAATCCCATTGCCTTGCCTACGTCCCTCACGGCGGATCGACCCCGATAGCTGATGACTTCCGCCGTCATGCCCGCGCGCTCGCGGCCGTATTTCTCATAGAGATATTGGATCACTTCTTCGCGGCGCTCGTGCTCGAAATCAACGTCGATGTCGGGTGGCTCGTCGCGCGCGGCGCTGACGAATCGCTCAAACAGCACGTCAATCCGGTTGGGATCAACGGACGTGACACCCAAGCAATAGCAGACGGCGGAATTCGCGGCAGAGCCGCGCCCCTGGCAAAGAATCCCGCGCGAGCGGGCGAAGCGAACCAGATCGAACACCGTGAGGAAATACGGCTCGATCTTGAGTTCCTCGATCAGCGTCAACTCATAAACGATCTGCTGGCGGACCTTTTCAGGAATGCCCTGCGGATAGCGACCGGCGGCGCCAGCCCAGGTCAGTTCCGCCAGATACGATGCTGGCGTTTTGCCCTCCGGCACGATCTCATCCGGGTATTCGTAGCGCAGCTCATCAAGCGAGAACGCGCAGCGTTCCGCGATCTCGACCGTCCTTCGCAGCGCGGTCGGAAGGTCGCTGAACAAGCGGTGCATGTCTTCCGGCGGCTTGATAAATCGCTCACCGTTGGGGAAGAGACGGAGTCCTGCGTCGTGAATCGTACAGCCGTGGCGAACGCAGGTGAGCACATCCTGGAGCGTTTGCCGATGCTCATCGTGATAGTGGACCTGATTGGTGGCCAGAAGCGGAACGCCGTAGGTGCGGCTTACCGATTCGGCATGGCGCAATATCATTCGGTCCAACGGCCCATACACACGCGACGCTGCGATGGACAATCCTCGACCGAAGGCATCCCTCAATGCCGCTGCCGCGGTGTCGATCGCGGCTGGATCGGGTTCGCCGATTTGTGGATCAATGGACCGGCAAACCAGCGCCGCTAAAAGACCCGTTGGCACCGAAAGCAAATCTTGAAGATAGAGAATGCAGGAACCTTTTTCAGCCCGGCGTTTTCCCGTGGTCAGCAGACGGCACAGGCTGGCGTAGCCAGCGCGATTCTCGACCCACACCAGAACGTCGGGCGCATCGACGAAGCGTAGACGCGCTCCGATACAAAGTTTGATCCCCGCTTCCTTCGCGGCCTGGTGTGCGCGGACGACGCCAGCAACGCTGCTTATATCTGTGACGGCAATGGCGGTATATCCAAGTTCGGCGGCGCGATAGACCAATTCATCGGGATGCGATGCACCGCGCAGGAATGAAAAGTTGGTCGTCACGTCGAGTTCCGCGTAGGGGCGGGACGATGTGCCGGGCGTCGAACTTGGCGGCGGAACGACGGGACGATGTTTGGGATTGGCAGCTTCGGGCATAAAGAACTTCCGCCATCACTCGAATATCCCGTGCAAAAACCATCGTCCCGATTGCGCGACGCGGAAGATCCAATACCGGTCGCCAGCGGCATCCAGAACGTCGAAGTAGTCGCGGGTCTTCCACCGCCCGTTCCACCATTGGCCGGTGATTCGCTCCGGTCCCCGGATGTGGTCGAGCCGATGAACTTCGCCATAGTCAGTGAACGATACGGGTTCGCCGTCGCGACTCTCCGAGGGCCGAACGATTGTCTTGATCGAACGCGGCTGGCGCAGCAGCCGGAGCGGGCGAAGAAGATCAACCGCGCTGCGAGCGCTGGGCGCATCCGCCTTTCCGGCAGTATCCCGGCATCGACTGGCGTTTTCAGGGAGATTGGATTCGAGCAATTCTCCCCATTCGACGCCGCGATCCAACCGCGCGCGCAGTCGCTCGACCAAATGATCCAATTCGGCTGCGTCGCGTTCTTCTTCTCCATCGATCAACGCGGCCTGCTCGTCGCCCAACCGTTCAGCGGCAACGACGGCCAAGGTCGCGGCGACAAACCCCTCGCTGGCTTCCAGATTTTCAATCGCGCAGCAAATCAGCTTCACCAGTGCGGATTCGTTGCGACACGGGCGCACCAGCCGGATAACTTTTTCGACAGGCGAGGCATACGGCTGGCGGAACGTCAGGCGTAGCTCCCGCGCTCCCTGACCACGCCCTGCAAGCTGCGCGGCGATTTGCCTCGTAAGCTCCTGTACCGCGAAATGAATCGCGTCGAGCGATTCAATAGCGCCTTCAAATTCGAGCATCGCCCGAATGGGCGAGCGATGAACCAAGTACGTCAGAGGTTCGGGCGCAGCGCCGGTCGCCTGGTCGATCCGCATCAGGATCGCCGGTCCGAAGCGAACAGCGAGGTCGTTGCGAGAAAGTTGAAGCAGCGAGCCAATTGTGCGCACGCCCAAAGCCGATAAGACGCCGACCGTCTTGCTATCCAGCCGCAACGCCTCTGGCGGGAGCGGCGACAACGCGGGAAGCACCTGCTCATTTGTGACGATGTGCGATCCGTTCTTGCCAAACGCGGCCAGCGCCCAAGCCGCTCCGGGCGTCGGCGCGATCGTCACTGTGGCGGTCACGCACAGCGAAGCGAGCGCTTGGGCAACACGATGGCGAAAGTTCTCGAGGCCACCGTATAGGCGCTCCAGACCTGTCGCATCGAGAAAAAGGGATGACGGGGGATAGACGCACACACCTGGGCTGAATCGCATCAGCCAGTGTC
>JALYIN010000316.1 GCA_030775765.1 Verrucomicrobiota bacterium | reverse complement strand
GTTCAATGACCGTGCGGATGTGGGCCATGTAGTTTTCGAGCACGATTTTGCGAATCATTTGATTCTCAATTCGGCTTTGCGCGGGACCGACGCGGATCGGCGCGAGCCATTTCGCCCTGGTGATGGGGCCACGCGATTTCGCTCGTCACGAATGCGATCAAGAAGCGCCTGGGCCGTCTCAAACTCCCGTCCTTCAAGCTCCGCCAGTTCGGCTTCAGTGGGAACCAATTCGCCGCGAAATGCTTTGGCGAGCGTGGCCTGAATCAGTTTGTCAGCACGGGCGGTGGCGGCAGCGACGCGGGCTTCGATTTTGTCGGCCAAAGCAAATAATGCTTCAACCCGGCGGACGATTTCGCGCTGCTCGGCGAGCGATGGAAGCGGCAACCGAAGATTCCGCACCTCATCGCTGTTGATGTTGTTGACGCCGCTGGTCGATCGTGCGGGCATCTCAATTTGATCACGACAGGAATGCCCCGATAGTGCGAGATAAGCGTATTTCGGGTCAACCTTTTTTAGATCAAGCCGCAGGCGCATCAGGTAGCCAGCATACGAAAATCCCCTTTCTCTCTCGGTAACAAGGGCGGCGCGGCCCAGCAATGTCACGCTTCCGTTTGAGCGGATCATCAGAAGATCGCCGGGAAGAAGTTCCGTTGCCTTCCGCTCCTTGTCGTCAAGTTCGGCGTATTTAAGGTCGGTTTGATCGACCATGCCTTGCGAGACATTTGGAATCCGCAAAACCGGAACGCCGCGTTTCTCTTGCTCGCACTTTTTGGATGTACCGTATTTCAGATCAAGAAGAACTTCGCCAAGGGAACATTCTTCGCCACGCAATACGTCCGCGAGAATAGATTGCCGGAAGCGTCTGAGGAGAGTGGGGACTTTGGCCAATCGCTGCCGGGCCGCGTTTACCTGCGCCAGCGCCGCTTCTACTTTCGCCACGATCCGCCGCTGCTCCGCAAGTGGAGGAAGCCGAAGCCGATAACGTGCCAGGCCCACCCCGGTAAGGTGCTTGATGGTCGAACCGGTGAAATACTCTTCGAGCGATCCGTCAAGGCTCGCGCGTCGCAGGTCGTACATCACCCATTTGGGATCGATGGCCGATGGCAACCGTACGCGATGAATCGCCTTTTGAAATTTGATGTTGGAATCACCTTTGGTCCAGATAGCGCATCGGCCTGGCTCGCCACCCTCGCAAACCAGTAAATCACCGGGTCGCAATTCAAATTCTGCTTCTTCGCGGGGCTCAAACGCCATTGTCTGAAGGTTGTCAGTGTCGAACTCGAACCAGCGAACACTAATATTTCGAAGGTACGGTAGTTGCCGACCGGACGCCTGCTTCGCCGCATCAAGCATCTTACCGAGGCGCAAAATGGCGAGATCCTTTAATTGCACTTCAGTCCAGCCGGGCGGCAATGAATCTGAGCGGTCAGTGTTCAATTGATCTTGCTCCAGTTCGTCGTGAGCCAAGTCTCGATGCCCCGCCCGGGGTTGTAGGTATACTTCCGCCGGAACTCAGTCGCGGCGGCGACATAACTGTCGCTCGGAAGCGCATCCAGACGCTTAGCCATGTACAGGAGCGTGAGCGATGGCGCGCGGGATTCGCCCTGATTGCAATGAATAAGCACGGGGCGTTCGGCGATCTCGCGGTCAGCGAATTTTAGAAACGCGTCAAAGCTGGGCAACATAAAAAGTGGCTGCGGTGGATCGATCAGATTGAGATAGAGATAGAGATGGTGGCCGCGCTCCAGCACGAGATAGTTGGGGTGGCTGCTTGGAATCGTTCGCGTCGAATAGCCTACCGCAATGCGATGGCACGGTTCTTTGCAGGCGTGGACAACGGCGACGGTGCCGTCGGCAATATGCGTACAGGCACTCTCATTGCCGAACGAGAGCCGTTCATTGATTAGAATTCGCATGGCATGACCTCCGTGTCGTTCATCGCTTCCTCCGTGGAACAGATTCGGCTTCGTCACCAACAGCGAGCAGATTCAAAACTGCATTCAGTTCTTCGACAGCGCCTTCAAGTTCGGCAATCGCGTCGGTCGCAAGCTCTTCGGGCTCGGGCAATTCATCGGCGTCCTCGACACTGTCGTCTTTGATCCACTTGAAACTGTCCAGCTTGAAATTGCGTTCCTTCACTTCGCTAATGTGGAAAGAGCGCCAGCGACCGTCCTTGGAATGTGAAGGATCACGATGGAACTTGGCGGAATCGCGCCCGTCAGGGCTGGGGCCGAAGCATTTCACGAATTCATCAAAATGAGCGAGCGTAAGCGGGCGATCTTTCTTTGTGATGCCGGGGACGTTGGATCGGCAATCGTAAATCCACGTCGTTTCGGTCGCATAACCCTTGGTGAAAAAGACCACGTTGGCCTTCACACCCTGGCTATACGGGCTGAACGTGCCGCGCGGCAGACGCAGGACAGTGTGCAGCGTGCAATCTTTGGTAAGAATCTCGAAGACCTCGCCGGCCTGATCGGCGAACAAGCAGTTGTCGGGCAACACGACGGCGGCGCGACCGCCGGGCTTGAGCACAGTCAGGATGTGCTGGACGAAGTTGAGTTGTTTGTTGCTTGTTTCGACCGTGAAATCTTCGCGGTCGGGCGATTGATTCGCGCCTTTGGTGCCGAACGGCGGATTGGTGAGGATGCAGTCGAAACGCTGATCGACGCGGCCTTCCAAGATCGTGTCGCCAAGCACGATGGTCGGCTCGATGCCATGCAGAAACAGATTCATCAGCGCCAGGCGCCGCGGCCGTGGAACCAGTTCCTGGCCGTAATACGTTTTGGTTCGGATGCGTTTAGCGACATCGCGGTCGAGCACGCCCTTGGTTTGTTCCAGCAGCCATTCATACGCACAGACCAAAAACCCGGCGGTGCCAACGGCGGGATCGGCGATTGTAAAATCGGCGCGGATGCGCGGATCGGGTTTCATTACGCGGCATATGGACTGAATAAGCGGGCGAGGCGTGAAAAACTGCCCCGCGCCTTTCTTCCCTTCGCTGGCGGCTTTTTCGAGTAGACCTTCAAACGCTTCGGCCTTCACGTCTTTGTCGAGCGATGTCCACTCTGTCTCATCAATCAGCGAAATCAGCCGCTTCAGATTAACGGGGTTATTAAATCTCGGCATCGAGCCGGCGAAAATGTCGCCAAGGATGCCGGTTTGCTTTCCCAGCGTGCGCAGCGCATCGGCGTAATGGTCGGTGAGTTCCACGCCCGACGTTGCCGCCAACTGCGGCCACGCGCACCCCTTGGGC
>JALYIN010000315.1 GCA_030775765.1 Verrucomicrobiota bacterium | reverse complement strand
GAGATCTCCCTGAAGAGTCGTGGTAGACCACCACGTTGATAGGTTACTGGTGTAAGCGTAGTAATACGTTCAGCTAAGTAATACTAATAACTCGTTCGGCTTGGTCATTTACTTTTCAATTAACCCGTCCCGCCGCAAGGCGGGACGGCAAATTGAGAGGAATGACTTCTAAAAGATTAAATAAAACGAAGCCTGAAGTGGTAAATACTTCCTGTATGTAGATATCAGAGAATCAGTGATGGTTCTTTTAAGCAGTTGTCACCAGAGATGCCGCGCCTTGCGCTTGCGTCGCTGCGAAAGCAGCGAGTGGCCAGTCCGGCTCGGACCTCTGGTGATCATAGCGCAGTGGCACCACCCGTTCCCATTCCGAACACGGAAGTGAAACGCTGCAGCCCCGATGGTAGTGCGACGATAGGTTGTGCGAGAGTAGGACGTCGCCAGAACAAAAGCCCCGCTGGGTTCATCTCAGCGGGGCTTTTGCATTTTGCTGAAAGAACCGGCGGATTCATTGACGATTCCCGCCCTTGGGTTAAGTCAAGGAACCAACGAAAGGTTCCTTATGCTTACCAGCCAAAAAGTCATGGACGCGATCAACGAACAGATCGGGTACGAATTCAGTGCTTCGATGCAGTATTACGCGATCGCGGCGCATTTCGCGGAGGAAGCGTTGCCGCAGTTGTCGGCGCATTTCTTTGAGCAGGCGGAAGAGGAGAAGGAGCACGCGCTCCGTTTTATCAAATATGTTGTCGATGCGGGCGGGTCGGTGGTGATTCCGGCGATCGAAGCACCGCAGTCGAAGTTCAAAAACCCGGAGCAGGCTGTAAAGCTTTCCCTCGACCAGGAAGTGAAGGTGACGCAGCAAATCAACGCGCTGGTGGAACTGGCGCGATCCGAGAACGATTACATCACGATTAATTTTCTGCAGTGGTTCCTGACGGAGCAGCTTGAGGAAGTGTCATCGATGGACAATCTGCTGAAGATCGTGCAGCGGGCGGGAACGAATCTGTTGCAAGCGGACGAGTATTTGACTCGGGTCGGCGTGAGAACAATGCCGGCGCCCAAGGGAGAATGACCGCGCCAATGGCGCGGCAGTTCGAAAATCCAAGCTCCAGAGAAGCTCCAGATTCCAAAGCTCTGGATGGACGAAGCCGAATGAGTTTACGCAGGGTGTGAAGTGACAGAAGAATTACGTCAAGTGGTCTGGCCCCTGACGGTGCGGGTCGGTCGAGTCTGAACCAGTTAAGATTTTCTCCGCGCGAGCTTCTTGAGCGCGGCGTGGCGCCGGGCGAATTCGGTAAAGGGAACAGCGGGAGACCCCATAACCTTTGAGTCGTCGGGGACATCAGCGAGGACGGCGCTTTTCGCGGCGACCTGGACGCGATTGCCGATCTTGAGATGCCCAGAAAAACCGCTCTGGCCGGCGACGGCGACGAAATCTCCCAGCTCAGTGGAACCGGCGATGCCGACCTGCGACACGAGCAGACAATGTTTCCCGACCTTCACGTTGTGCCCGATCTGGACCAGGTTATCGATCTTGGTCCCCTCCCCGATCACGGTTTCGCCGAGCGCAGCGCGATCAATTGTCGACCCGGCACCGATTTCCACATCGTCCTCGATCCGGACGATGCCGATCTGAGGGATCTTGTGATGCTTCCCCTCGTGAAGCGCGAATCCGTAACCATCGGAGCCGATGACCACGCCGGAATGAATGATGCACCGGCGGCCAATGCGCGTGCCGTCATAGATGCTGACGTTCGGATAAATGATGCAATCGTCGCCGATAACCGAGCCGGCCTCGATCGAGACGCCTTGGAAAATCGTGACGTTATTCCCGATCACGACTTCATCCCCGATGATCGCGAAATGGCCGAGCACAACGTTCTGGCCGAGCTTCGCGGTCGAGGAGACTACGGCTTTTGGCGAGATACCTTTCGGTGCCGGCCGGTTCGAAAACCAGCGCGTCATGATCCGCGCGAATGCGAAGTAGGGATCGTCCACGCGAATCCACCGGTCATCAATGCCCTCAAGATTTTTCGGAACCAGAGCCGCGCCGGCTTTGGTCGCGGCGAGATCGGCGGCGTATTTGCGGTTGCTCAAGAAGCTGAGCTGATCGCTTTTTGCCTGGGCGAGCGAAGCGACTCCCACGATGGAGCAGTCGCGGTCCCCGGCGAATTGGCCAGCGACGAGATCGACAATTTCTCCCACGGATACAGCAGGCATCGGCGTGAGTGTAGAGGATCGGGCCGAGAATTAAAGCCCGCGGCACTCATGAACCTGCCGAAAAACTGAAGAGCGACTACTCGGCCGCAACCGCCTCGGCTTCAATTTCCACTAAGGATGGATCGGGCGGCGTGACGTCCACCGGCGCCGGCTCGATCGAGATAATGGCGAACCGGCGGGTTGCGTCGTCATCGGTGAGTGTGACGACTTCGCCGAGCTTGTGACCGAGCAGAGCCTGGCCGATCGCGGTTTGGTAGGAGATGATCCCGCGATCCGGATCGCCGTCCCAGGCACCGAGAACCGTATACGTTTCCTCTTTGCCTGAATCCGAATCGCGCAGGCCGACAATGGTGCCGATGGAAACCTGCGAGGTATCCGGGCTTTCGAAGGCGGTGCCGCGGGCATTGTGCAGCGCGGTTTCCAGCTCTGATTTCCGCCGCATCAGCACTGCCTGCATTTCTTTCGCGGCCTTGAATTCAAAATTCTCCCGGAGGTCGCCGTAGGATCGGGCCACGCCGATCTCCTTGCTGTTCTCGGGAATTTTCTTGTTCACGAGCTCTTCATATTCGGCTTTGCGTTTATCGAGGCTGCTCCAGGAAACAACCAGCGCCTCGCTCTTCTCCTCTTTCTGCTCGCCGGTGATCACGCTTTCCAGCTCCGGATACAGTTTGATGATGCGGGCGAGAAGCGAGCGTTTCGTCAACTCATCGAAAACGGGGGTCAACATGAGCCGGCGCATGGCGTCGCGCGCCACGCCGGACTCGGCGCCTTCGAACATGTCGGGAATCAGCTCCCGATCGTCGAGCAGCAGGTCGCGCAGTTTGCTGCCGCGGCTGTTCTCATTGTGTTGGTCGCGCTCGAGCGCGGAAAGAATTGCGCCCAGCAAATCGGGCATGATTAGCGGTCTCCATTGGCCATCGCGTTCCTTGCAAAGCCAGGTGAGGATCTCGCTCGTCACCGAATGATCGCGAATCCCCCGCTCTAAAAACACCCGGAGCTCATCCTGCCTGCCTTCGTCGGTGAAAACGCGCGGCAGCTGCATCACCGCGCGGGCATGATTGCTGAGCATCAGCTGCAACGCGCGAGTCGTCCAAGACGGCCCGAGCGCCGCCGGCAACATCTGCAAAACGCGGCGTTCCTTCGCGGCTGGAAGTTTCGGCAGGATCGCGACCAACCGCGCTTGCTCGTCCTGGATCAAGCGCGTGAGCGTCAGCGACAAGTTCGTGGTCTTGAGAGTGGGACAACGCGCCAGGAGATCGTCACGCCCGACGACCAGCTCGAAGGTGAGCGGGGCGTTCAAGCGCTGGTTGCGCGCAGCCACGTTCTCGATCGCGGCCACGATCGGCTGCAGTTGCGTCTCCGGCCGGTCGAACTCGTGGTGAAACTTGATGATCTGATCCAAGGCCGCCACCTGTTCCTTCGGCTGCCGCGTCTGATTGAAAAATTTGATAAGCTCGTCCGCTCTCGAGACTTTCTCGCCGCGGAGCTGGATCGGCTCGCTCTTCTTCGTCGGGATGGAAAAATATCCTTCCTTGTTGAGGAGTTTCTTCGTCGAATCCCACCAGCGCTTCCATTCCGGCTCGGTGAAAATATCGCCGAGCACCATTTGGCTGATCTGGGTGACTGTCGCGGACCCGCCGAGGCTTTCGAGAATGTTTCGCATCAGCGCCACGGGATCTTTTTTGATCAGCTCCCTGACCCCGGGAAGGTCGGTTGCTTTCTTCGCCAGGAAATGCGCGGGCGGGATAACGGTAAGATTTTCCGCCGCGTAGGAGAGCTGCATCGGGTGCGCCTTTTTCCCTGGGAAATCGATCAGGACCTGATTGAGGAGCAGGTTCCACTCGGCTACCCGGCCGAAGCCCCAGCTTTTGTGGAGGCAAAACGTGCCGGGCTTGAGTTCCTGGAGCTGATCGGCCTGGCGGGCAGTCAGCTTTCCAGCTTCGACCAGTTTCTCCACTTCGGCATCCATGACGGGACGGACAAGCTACGGAAAACACGACGCTTCGCGAGTGGAAACTGCCGGAGCCATGCTCCGGTACTCATGCTCCTGCTCCTGATCTTGCTCATGATGCGCGTCTGAAGCATAGGCGATGAAAGGATCAGATCATGACCATCAGCAGGAGCTGGAATTGAAAGCGCTTTGCCGTTGCGACGGCGAGCGCGGCATGGGACGCTCTGCCCCGTGCCCACGAACATTTGGTTTTGGGTCGCCTTTCACGTGGGCGTCTTCATCGCGCTGGCGGTCGATCTGATCAGTTTCAAACGGCGCAATCGCGAGCTGAGCATGCGGGCCGCGGTCCAACGCAGCTTCATCTGGATCGTTCTCTCGCTCGCTTTCAACCTGCTCGTCTGGAAATCCAAGGGCGACGAGGCCGGGCTCGATTTCCTGACCGGCTACATCATCGAATACTCGCTGAGCGTCGATAACATCTTCGTTTTCGTCCTCATCTTCGCCTATTTCCGGGTCCCGCCGCGCTCGCAACATCGCGTCCTCGTCTGGGGAATCCTGGGCGCCCTCGTCATGCGCGGGGTGATGATCTGGCTCGGCGTCACCCTGGTCGAGCGGTTTCATTTTGTTCTCTACATCTTCGGCGCCTTCCTCGTCCTCACCGGTCTGCGAATGCTCTTCGATCGCGACGCGAAGTTGGACTTCGAGAACAATTTCTTCATGCGCTGGTGCCGGCGCCTGCTTCCGATCACGAAGGAATTTCATGGGCGCCGCTTCGCCATTCGGATTGCCGGCCGGCTTAAGTTCACGCCGCTCCTCCTCGTCTTGCTTCTGGTCGACGTCATGGACCTTATCTTCGCCGTCGATTCCATCCCGGCCGTCTTCGCCATCACCACCGATCAATTCATCGTCTACACCTCGAACATCTGCGCCATTCTCGGCCTGCGCTCGCTCTACTTTCTGCTCGCCCGGATGATGGACCGCTTCATCTATCTCAAGAGCGGCCTCGCCCTCATCCTCTTTTTTGTCGGCACAAAAATGATCGTGGCCCACCCCTTCCCAATCCCGAACTGGATCTCGCTCCTGGTTATCCTGCTCATTCTCACGATCACCATCACAGTTTCGTTGGCCGCGACGAAACAGAGGGGCGCTGCGCCGCCGCCACCGACGGATCCCAATCAAATCTGAAGGATTGCGTTTGCGCTCCAAAATCGTTTAGCTGGAAGCGTATGAAACACCTGCTGGCTGCTGCGCTGGTTTTCGGTTTCGCCTCCACTTCCTTCGCTGATATCCAGGACCCTCCCGGGAACGACTACGGACCGACGCGGAAGCTCGGGCGCGGCCTGGCGAACGTAGTTTTTGGAGTCGCCGAATTGCCCGTGCAGATTGCCCGAGTGAACGAACGCGAGGGAAACGGCGCCGCGCTCAGTTACGGCGTGGTCCGCGGACTGGGGCGGACCGGCATGCGGTTCCATGCCGGTTTGTGGGAGATGTTCAGCTTCCCGTTTCCGGCTAATCAAGGCACCCGCTACCCGATTCTTCCCGGCCACATTCGCCACATCCACGGCGGCTATGAAGAATTCCCGCCCGAGCTCGGCAACGAATCGAAATATCCTTACGTGCGCATGTATTGAAAGGGATTGCGCGTTCCACCCATTGGACAAGATCGGAAAGTTGACCGCCGTTCGCGGGGACGTAGAGATTAGGCGATCTTGGAGCAGGCCACCCTAACTTATTTCCCACGTCTTCGAGTTGCCCCGACCGTTGGCGTTCTGACCGTCCTCTACTTCCTCGCCGCCAAGTTCAGCCTGAAGCTAGCGTTCTTGCACGCCAGCGCCTCGCCGGTTTGGCCGCCGGCCGGCATCGCGCTCGCCGCGTTGCTCGTCCTCGGGTACCGCATGTGGCCCGCTATTTTTATTGGCGCGTTCCTGGTGAACCTCGCCACGGTGGGAAACGTTTTCACTTCCATCGGCATCGCCACGGGGAACACCCTGGAGGCAATCGTCGCGGCCTGGTTGATCCATCGTTTTGCCGGCGGCACCCATGTCTTCGATCGCGCACAGCACGTTTTCAAG
>JALYIN010000314.1 GCA_030775765.1 Verrucomicrobiota bacterium | reverse complement strand
GGCCAGGACCGCGATGACGATCATGAGCCATTTGTGGTGCTTGCGCATTACGGTGATCATAAGAGAGAAATTTTCCGGTTGGAGAGGGGCTGAACTTACGGCGAGTTGCCCGTGAGCCAACTGCTTTTTCTGGGGCGGCCGGCCTCGCGCCGCCCGGACATCTGGGGAGCGCACGCACCCCCCAAGACGGGATCGCTTACCGCGCTTGGTCGGAAAGTGTGGCGCCCGCTTTTAGCCGGAGCGCGTTGAGGCGGATGAAACCGGTGGCGTCGTTCTGGTTGTAGGCGTCGGCGCCGCTGCCTTCCATGGTGGCGACCTGCGGATCGTAGAGACTCTTCGGACTTTTCCGTCCTGCGGCGATGATGTTGCCCTTGTAGAGCTTAAGCCGGACGACGCCGGTGACATCGCGCTGCGTTTCGGTAACGAGCGCCTGGAGAGCGCGCCGCTCCGGGGCGAACCAAAAGCCGTTGTAAACCAGGGTGCTGTACTTTGGGATAAGACTGTCGCGCAGGTGCATGACTTCGCGATCCATGGTGAGCGATTCCATCTGGCGATGGGCGAAATGGAGGAGCGCGCCGCCAGGCGTCTCATAAACGCCGCGGCTTTTCATTCCGACGAAGCGGTTCTCGACGATATCGACGCGCCCGATGCCATGCTTGCCGCCAAGTTTGTTCAACGTCTGCATGACAGCGAGCGACGAAAGCGCTTTTCCATTTACCGCGACGCAATCACCGTCACGGAATTCGAGCTCCACGTATTCGGCTTCGTTCGGCGCGTCTTCTGGCGCGACGCTCAGTTTGTACATGTTGCGCGCTTCAGCCGAGCTCGCGTCGAACCATGGATCCTCCAGCATTCCGCTTTCGAAACTGATATGGAGGAGGTTCCGGTCCATGGAGTACGGCTTGGATGCGCTGGCTTCTACCGGAATTTTTTGCGCGGCGGCATACGCGATCATTTCGACGCGGCCGGGGAATTCTTTTCGAAAACGCTCTTCCCGCCACGGTGCGATCACCTGAAGCTCCGGCGCCAGCGCGGCCGCTGCCAGCTCGAACCGCACCTGATCGTTCCCCTTCCCCGTCGCCCCGTGCGCGATCGCGTCTGCTTTCTCGGCGCGCGCAATCTCAACCATCCGTTTCGCGATCAGTGGGCGCGCGATGCTTGTCCCGAGAAAGTATTGTCCTTCGTAAATCGCGCCGGCCTGCATCATGGGAAAGATGAAGTCGCGGGCAAACTCTTCGCGGAGGTCGTCGATGACGCATTTCGACGCGCCGGTGTTGAGCGCTTTCGTATCGAGCCCCGCGAGTTCTTCTTCCTGCCCGATGTCCGCGCAGAAGGCGATAATCTCCGCGTGATAATTTTCCTTCAGCCAGCGCAGGATGACGGAGGTGTCGAGCCCGCCCGAGTACGCGAGGACGATTTTCATCTAATTACCAAATGAGATGTCCACGTCGCGTGCGGTTTGAACCAGCTCGCCGTCGGGCGGGACGAGGCGCAGGCGATTCACCGCGTCAGCGATCGGCACGTGGCGAACCTGGTAATTTTGGTAGCTCACCATCGAGCCGAATTTATGTTCGTTAATCAACTTCACGGCTTTGACCCCGAAGCGGGTTCCGAGAATCCGGTCGAGCGTCGTCGGTGTGCCTCCGCGCTGGAGATGGCCCAGAACCGTGCAACGCGTTTCCTTTCCCGTGCGCGCCGCGATCTCGCCGGCAACCACGAGTCCGACACCGCCGAAACGATCCTCGCCTTCCTCGCAGTGGCGCGTGACGACCTGGCCGTCCCGCGGCTTCGCGCCTTCGGCCACGACGACAATGGCTGAGAGGTTCCCGCGGTTGGCCCGCGTCTGGATCGCCGTGGTGACCTTGTCGTAATCGAACGGGATTTCCGGGATAAGAATGACGTGGGCGCCGCCGGCGATGCCGCCGTGCAAAGCGATCCAGCCCGCGTGCCGTCCCATCACTTCCAGCACCATGATGCGCTTGTGACTGGTCGCCGTGGTATGCAACCGGTCGAGCGCGTCCATTACCGTCGCAACGGCGGAATCAAAACCGAACGTCATCGCCGTTGCTTCGAGGTCGTTGTCGATTGTCTTCGGAACCCCGATGCAGTTTATACCGGCGTCCTGGAGCTGTTGCGCCGTCGCCATCGAGCCGTCACCGCCGACGATGATGAGCCCATCGACGCCAAGTGATTTCAACACTTCGCGCGCGTCCGCGATCACTTTCTCGGCGACCTCGGTGCGTTCACCGGCACCGACCTTCGCGACGAAGTGACCGCGATTCGTCGTGCCGAGAATCGTGCCGCCCCGCGGCATGATGCCGGCAGTATCGCGGCGGCCCAACAACTTGTAATTACCCGGCGGAAGCAAACCTTCGAAGCCGTCGAGAAAACCGAGGACTTCCCAGCCGAGTTTATCCGCGGCGAGGACCACCCCGCGGATGACGGCGTTCAAGCCGGGGCAATCGCCGCCGCTCGTCAAAACGCCGATCCGGGGCTTGGTCATGTGAGCCGGCGAAAAATTAGAGCGTCTTGTTCGGATCGATCATGCGCCCGCCCGCGGCCCATTGGTCGTAAAGCTGCCAGCCCCGCGCGAGAAGCTGCCCACCCTCGGCGAAACGGTTCGCGCTGCCGAGCATCACGACGATCAGGTTGCGCGGGATCGCTCTCGTGTGGCCGCCGTCCGTTTGAATTTCGGATTCGCGATGCGCCGAGAGAATCAGGCAATCACCCGCGCGCGCGGTTTTGCCGGTCTTGACGCCGTCCACGCCGTTCGTTCCGAGAAGTTCGTTGGTATTGCGCAGCTGATAAGCCTTCTTTTGAGTGCCGCGGCTAAAGGAAATCTGTCTCTCCTTTTGCGAAACATAGAAACGGAAAGCCGCCTTGTTCATGGCGTAGCGCGTGAGGCGCGCCATATCTGACGCCGTCGAATACGGCATCGAGCGCTCACCGGTATCGATGCCGTGGGGATTCATGAAACGCGTGCGGTCCATCCGGAGCGATTTGGCAAGAACGTTCATCTGGCCAATGAAAATGGCGACGGGCGATCCGTTCCCCGCCGCAGGCACGACTGGCTGGAGCGCGGTGCCGACGTGGGCCGCGAGCGTGTAGGCGGCGACGTTATCCGACTGCACGAGCGCGGCATAGAGG
>JALYIN010000313.1 GCA_030775765.1 Verrucomicrobiota bacterium | reverse complement strand
GTGGAAACGAATGGGGAAAGTGCCAAGAAAGTGACGGCCTATCGGGTCGCTACCGACCCCGTCGCTCCCATCGTTCAAGAGATTTTGACTCACGATGGCTTCAAGAGCCTGCGTATTCGGCAAAGCTGGCGCGATGTCCTGTTCAACGAAGATCCCAGCCAGAAGGATACGGCAAATGTCACCTTGGGCGACTTGGTTGGCGCTACTTTTTCCTATGGGCGGGAAGGCAAAGCGGACACGGATACTTGGACTGCCATCGGTGCCGTAATTCTCCCTTGGGAAAAAACTTTTCCGCTGCATGAAACCCTCTCGCTGCGGCGCTTGGACCTGGCTCCCAGTCTGAGCGTGAACCGAGTTTCGACTAACGCCAAGGACGCGTCGGGCGAAAGCGATTCGGTAACTTTCCGTTTGGGGGCCTACGCGGACGTGCAGTTGGCTCCGCCGGCCACTGGCCTCGAGATTCGTGCGGCCGGTGTCTTCGCTACGGACACTGGCTTCGAGGCGCGGCTGCCCGGTTTTGAGCTGGACTTGGAACCCCGCGTAAATTTTCGCCCGTTCCCGCTAGGGTATAAGAAGGTCTGGATCCCCAAAGCGGAATTAAAAGACGATCACAGCGACAACTCCTGCTTCGACACTCAACTGCGTTTGTGGCTCCACTTCGAGGGCGGTGATGCCCAGGACACAGGGGATAGCTGGGACTCAACCAAGGGCAGCTTCGGTCGTCTCGGTCCTGCAATGCAGTTGCAGGCGGAATGGCCAAAGCTGGCGTTTGGTCGAAATCTTTCGCTGACCGCACTCGGTTCCTATCTTTCCTCACTGGCGGGTTCTTCTGACCATAATTGGTATTTCAAAATCGCCGTCGTCTACGATTTCTACAAGGACGAAGAACGGAACCAAAAGGTGTCGCTGAACCTTAACTACGAAAAAGGCGGCCTGAACTTTACCAGGGAGAACGTGGACAGTATCACCGTTGGGCTGGGGGTTTTGTTCTGACGATGGCGCTGCGGGCTCCGCTATTTCGAGCTCGTCGTCGCGATCGCGTCCAGCCGATAGATATCGCGATTGCTAGCCTGGAATTCCGCTTTCATTCGCACTTTGAAATGGGCAGGTCGACCCGATCCCACCGGGTGAAGTTCCAGCCACAGGACGCCGCTTCGGCGCAAGATTCGGAAACAAATAGCCGTTCTCCTCGCGGTCAGCGGACGAGAGGGCACACAATGATGAGGAACTTCAAAATGGGCTTTCCGTAGTAACAAGCGGGAAACCTAAACACATCGAAAGCGAACTGAATATGAGTTACAGAATAAGTTCCTTGCCAGAATTAGCCGCGAGGTTGGAAACCGATTCGACCTTGGAGGCAAAGTTGAAAAGCGACCCGAAAGGGACCATCGCCGCTATCGCCGCTCCGCTTCAGACCGACGTCTGGATCTACCGCATCGTGGTCTCGGCGCTGTCGGCCACGGTGATGATAGCCATCCTGGGAGCGATCGTGATTACCCTCACTCCGGGACCAGCGCCGAGAACCATTCCCGATGTGCTCGTGGCTCTTGGGTCCGCCTCGGTGGGGGCGCTCGCCGGCCTTCTCGCTCCTTCGCCTTCGAGAAACTAACTCAAGCAAACCAAACAATATGCCTTCGAACAAACCACAGCAGTTCATTCTCTTACCCCCAAGAGGGCTCTCAAGCGGAGAGGTGCTTCCATCCACGCCGTTCGTGCACTCGTTCCTCATGTCGCTGGAGCGCGTGCGTGCGGCCGCTCCTCAGGCACGCAGGGCGCTTGCGGCGGGCATCACCACCAAACTCAAGGCGCTCGATTCCATCCACGAGAATGGCGCGAAACTCGTTGAGATGTCGCCCGAAGCCGTCTCCAGCCTTCAGGTTGAGCAGCCCGGCGTGCGAATTGTCCCCGTGGTTTATTATTTTCCCGCGCGCGCTCCGCGTCCGATGCCCTCGGCTGCACCGAAAGCTGCTGCTGCCGATCTTAAGATCTCGCTGACGGTTGTATCGAAAGCGGACGGGAAGCCAGTGGCTGGCGTGAAGGTGGTGGCGTTCACCGATTTCGCGAACCGTCTCGGTGCCAGCGCGACAACCAACAACAAGGGGGTCGCTGCCTTGTCGCTGGGCGGGGCGAGCAAGAAGGTGGAACGGCTTTATGCCTATTGCGAAAGCGGGTTCTGGAATGCGCTCAAGCGAAATGTGATGCTTGCGACGGGCGGCAATATCGAGCTTCTTCCCATTGATCTTGGGTTTACTGATTGCCTTCGGCATTTTTATGGCGCTTCTCCGCTGAACGCGGGCCAGGGGATAACCGTAGGCGTTGTCGACACGGGTGTTGGGCCGCACGGGGATCTCAACGTGAGCGGAGGCGAAAACACCGTCGTCGGTGAAAATGCCAGCGACTTTGCCGATAACGGCGAAGGGCATGGAACTCATGTCGCGGGGATCATCGCCGCGCACGGTACCTCGCCTTCGGGTGTCAGAGGACTTGCGCCCGGAGTCGCGCTACGCAGCTATCGGGTCTTCGGCAAAGGACAGGGAGGAGCTTCCAATTTCGCGATCGCGAAGGCGATCGATCACGCAGTGGCCGACGGGTGCGATTTGATAAACATGAGTCTTGGCGGAGGCGACGCGGACGAAGCGCTTCATTCGGCCATTGCCGGTGCGCGGGCGAAAGGCACTCTCGTAATTGTAGCGTCGGGGAATGACGGTCGCCAGCCGGTCAGCTTTCCGGCCTCAGATTCATTGGCGTTGGCCGTGTCCGCCTTGGGACTTCAAGGAACATTTCCCGCCGGCGTCACCGAGTTCGGAGATGTGGCTTCTCCATTTGGCAAGGATAAGGCAAATTTTGTCGCGGAATTCTCCAACGTAGGTCCCGAAACCAGCGTTACTGGGCCGGGTGTCGGCATTATTTCGACTTTTCCGGGGGGCAAGTATGCCGTCATGGACGGCACCTCGATGGCCTGTCCGGCTGTGACAGGCGCGGCGGCGAAGCTCTTGGCAGCGCAACGGGCAGTCCTCGCGACGGCGCGCGATCAAACCCGCTCCGATAGGATGGCGCACGAGGTCCTGAAGGCGGCGATTTCGCTCGGCTTCGCACCGACCTTGGAGGGTCAAGGGTTGATCAAGGTTTGAATATAAGGCCCGAGGCGTTACACTGACGTGTGGAACGCTTCATCCTAAGGTTTGAGGGAAACGGCAACAGACCAGTCGACGACCTCGAACGAATTCGAACTTTGCCGAATCTGAAAGTGGTGGACGATTCTTCTCGAATGGTCCTGGTTGAAGCGCCACAGGAAGTCGTGACTAAGCTAGCCGAGAGCTTGCCTGAGTGGAGTTTATCAAGGGAGCGTTTTGTCCCCGTGCCGGACGTGCGCCCTAGACTTAAGGGATCGTAGATTCTTATTTTGCGCTCGTCGCGCCAAGCGCTTCCGGTCGGTAGATGTCATGGTTGACAGCGCATCTCCGGCATTGCAGAGCGGCGCCGATCCGGCATGAAAAAGTGCTCGCTTCCATTCGCAGCACTCTGATAGCTTTCGGAAATGGTCCCCCTTTTCGTCGCCCACGCGCACAGACGGAACCGTAGTTTAGCCGTAGAGGCTTTTGATCATTGGGTTGCGCGTGTTGCGCTGCTTTTCCTCTCGCTCGTTTTGTTGGGCGGTTGCGCGGTTAATTTTGTCGCGGCGTATGACGAGACGACGGACCGGTTGTTGACCGATCTGTCGATGAAAACCGAAACCGCTATCGTTCGGGCGGATTCCGGACAGTTAAGCGCGGAAGATCGGGACAAATTCTACGACGAATCGCTCGGCACGGTCCGGACTTTGAAGGCGCGGTCGGCTTTGTTCGCCAAGAATGAAGATGAAGTTACCGCCCTGGGCGTATTGGAGGAGCGTTACGGGAATTTGAGAAAGCGCGGAGCTGCGCCGCGTTCTTCCCTGGCTGGCGGGCTGCGCGGGTCGCTCGTCGATCTTCAACAAATTCAGATTGCGAAGAAGCGCAGCTCGATCTTTAGCTCCGGTCTCAAAAAATCCGGCTCCACGCCATAGACCATGTCGTCAATCAACATACCCCAATTAATCCAGAGCATGCTGGGCGCCGCAGCAGGCGCCGCCAAAGGTCACAGCGAAGACCTGAAGAATTATCTCGAGACGCGCGCGAAACTGATCGCCGAATCCGTGGCGGCCATCGCCAGCGATCGTTTGAAAAATGTTATCACTGATGACGATGTCCGTTTCGCCTTCGACGAAATCAAGGCGTCCGAGGTATCGGCTCGCGCTGCCGTCGCAGTGACTTTGAAGGCCGCGGCGCAGGATGCGATCAATGCAGCGCTGAATGTAGCCTCCTCGGCCATTAACGCCGCGGTTGGTACTGCTATTCTTTAGCGGGGAGGTCGCGAGCCCCTTGAACCTCGACTGCCTTTTCGAGCAAGGGCTGAACGAGGCGCAGAGCTTGCTCGGAGCGGGCGTGCACGGTTAGCAACGGCTCGCCTTTCTCGACACGTTCGCCAACTTTCTTGATCCCTGACAGGCCGACGGCGAAATCGATCGCGTCATCGGCGGTTTGGCGGCCGCCGCCGAGAAGAAGGGAAACGCGGCCGATCGTCTCCGCTTCCATTTTCGTAACTTTGCCGGCGGACTTCGCGACGAAAGGTTGAATCACCGGGGCGCGGTGGACTTCGCCGAGTTTCTCCAGGGACGAAGCGTCGCCATCCTGCGCGTAAACGAGGGAGATAAATTTTCGCCAGGCCATTCCATCCTGGAGCCAGGTGGAAAGCTGAGCGCGCTTTGCGGTTGAGACCTTCTCGGCCAGATCGAGCACGAGCTTCACTACGTCCGGCGGACCACCGCCTATCAGGACCTCCACGCATTCGGCGACTTCGAGCGCGTTCCCGACGGTCCGGCCCAAGGGCTCGTCCATCGGGCTGAGCAGATGCGTGACCTCCACGCCCATGAGTTTGCCGACCTTCGTCATCGCGGCGGCGAGTTGCTGCGCTTCCTTGCGCGTTTTCATGAACGCGCCGCTGCCGAATTTCACGTCGAGCACGAGCCGGTCGAGATTCTCCGCGAGCTTCTTGCTCATGATGCTCGCGACGATCAAAGCGTGCGACGGCACGGTGCCGGTGACATCGCGCAATGCGTAAAGTTTCTTGTCCGCCGGGCAAATGTCCGCGCTCTGCCCGACCATGAAAACGCCGATGCTTTTGAGCTGGGAGAGGGCGCGGCGTTCGTCGATGTGAATGTTGAAGCCCGGGATGCTTTCTAGTTTGTCGAGGGTGCCGCCGGTGATGCCGAGGCCGCGGCCGGAGATCATCGGCACCCAATTGTTGTGGCAGGCGAGCAGGGGAGCGAGGATGAGCGACGTCTTATCACCGATGCCGCCAGTCGAATGCTTGTCGACTTTGGGCGGCGATCCCTCCGGATATTCGAGGACGTTCCCGCTTTCCATCATGGCGGTCGTTAGGTGTTGCGTTTCCACGGGCGTCATCCCCTTGAAGAAGACGGCCATGGCCCAGGCGCTCATCTGGTAATCGGCGATCTCGCCCAAGGTGAATCCCTCGATGAGAAACTCGATTTCTTCCCTGGTCAGCTCCTGACCTTCGCGCTTTTTTTCAATGAGAGTGGGGACGTGCATGCGCATGTTTTACAGCTAATTCGATGCCCTTGACTCGGACACTTCGTGCGGATGCGAATTCGTTGCCGAAAGAAACGAATCGCCGACCTCCCAGCGCTTCGGGAGCGCCAGATAATCGGCAAGCGTCGCAGCGACATCCGCGTAGCTCGTCCGGACGCCGAGAGAGCGGGCTTGACTGTGGTGCAGAACGAAAAGGGGCACCCGCTCCCGGGTATGGTCGGTGCCCCGATACGTCGGATCGTTCCCGTGATCGGCAGTGATGATCACGAGATCGGCCGGAAGGACCTTCGTCATGAATTGGCCGAGCCACTGGTCGAATTCCTCCAGGGCCTGGCCGTAACCGGCGGGATCGCGGCGATGTCCGTAAAGCATGTCGAAATCGACCAGGTTGGTGAAGATAAGCCCGGCCTCCAGACGCTCCCACTGTTCGGCGATGCGTTGCATTCCTTCGGCGTTCCCATCGGTCGGAAAGGATTCGGTGATCCCTTGCGCGGCGAAAATATCGCTGATCTTGCCGACACCGATGACTGCGAGGCCGTTTTCGCTGATCGCGTTCAGGACGGTGCGCGGCGGTTTCATGGAAAAATCGTGCCGCTGGGAAGTGCGCGAGAAATTTCCTTCCGGCCCGGTGAACGGGCGCGCGATGACGCGCCCGATGCGGAACCGGTCCGCGTGCCGGCGCGCGACCGTGCAGATATCGTAGAGCCGATCGATCCTGATCACCTGCTCGTGCGCGGCGATTTGCAGAACGGAATCGGCGGAGGTGTAGAGAATCGGTTTCCCGGTGCGGACGTGCTCAGCTCCCAGTTCGCCGAGAATGGTCGTGCCGCTTTGCGGGTAATTGCCGATGAATTGGACGCCGGCATCGTGTTCTATCGCGTCCACCAGCTCATCGGGAAAGCGTTCGAAGGTGGCGAACGGTTCCTCGAGAATCACGCCGGCAATTTCCCAATGGCCCGTGGTGGTATCCTTGCCCGCGGAGCGCTCCTGCATCTTCCCGTAGCTGCTCTTATATAC
>JALYIN010000312.1 GCA_030775765.1 Verrucomicrobiota bacterium | reverse complement strand
GCTTCGGGATTGGCGTCGCCGGGTTCCCGGAAGGCCATCCCGCCACGCCGAATCGCCTCGTGGAAATGGAGCATCTCAAAGGGAAGGTGGATGCGGGCGCGGACTACATCGTGACCCAGCTCTTTTTCGATAACCGCGACTTCTACGATTTCCGGGAACGCTGCGAGCTCGCGGGCATTCGCATTCCGATCATCGCCGGGCTCATGCCAATCACCTCGATGAGCGGTTGCAAGCGCATCGCCGAGCTGGCGGGCGGCGCCCGTTTTCCCGCGAAGCTTTTGCGCGCCCTTCAACGCTGCGAGGACGATCCGAAAATGGTCAGCCGCGTCGGCGTCCATTTTGCCCTCGAGCAATGCCACGATCTGCTCGACAACCACGTGGCCGGCATCCATTTTTACACCCTCAATAAATCGGACGCGACCCGGACGATCTTCGACAGCCTCGGCCTTCCCCGTCGGCGCGCCGCCGACGTCGCGAGCACTTGATCCCTGCGCCGCTCCGCGAAATCGTTAGGCGAGGGAGCATACAGGCCTTAGCTGACTTCCCCCTCGCCCAACAAAATGGACATCTCCAGAGCGCGCTTGTTCGCTGTGTTTGCCCTCCTGGCATTGCTGTTTCCACTGCCTCTTTTGCGGGCCCAGGACGAAGTCCGTTCCGTCCAGGAAGAGCTGCGCCGCCGGAGTCTCTATTTTGGAAACGTCGATGGCCGGGAATCTGCCGAGCTGGCAGAAGCGACGAAACGTTACCAAAGGCGCAAAGGTTTTGCCGCCACCGGCAAACCCGACCGCGAAACGTTGCGGTCGCTCGGGCTCGTGCCGCGCGCAGCCGATGAAGCCCCGCCCAAAGAATTAAACTGGCCCGCGGAACCGGTCCTCAAAAGCGACATCAAAATCGATCCGGTCGCAGTCGCCAAAACGTTGAGCGAAGAAACCGGCATCGCGCCGGCCAGTGTCGTCCCGGATAGAGTTACGCGCCGCCGCGGCGACCTCACTCGCCCTCCCACCCGAACGGCAGAGGATCCCGCTCTGGCGCCGAGCGCTGGCCAAACCAGCGCCGCCAACAGTCCGGCGATCACTCCGCAAAATCTGTCGGGGTTTGTTGGGGAGTATCTGGCCGCGATGGGTTCCAACGACGTGAAACGAGAACTGAAGTTTTACGCGGACAAGGTGAACTATTATCACAACGGCACCATCGACCGGCGCATCGTCGAACAGACATTGCGGCGCTACCACGCGCGCTGGCCAAACCGCCGTTACACCACAGGCGCGGCGATTTCCTACAGCCAAAACAACAGACCCGGGGAAATTACCATGATCTTCCGCGTCCGTTTTACCCTCAAGGATGGGCGCCAAACTGTTTCGGGGCAGACCGACAATCGTTTCAGGATCAGCGCGGCAACAGTCGATCCCAGAATCACTTCGATCGAGGAGAAGCGGGTCCGACAATAACCTCCGCGACCGCGACACGGGAGTGAACGCGAGCGGAGCCAGTAAATGAAGGTTCAGACCAAGATTCTATTTCTTCTGGTTCTGCTGGTGGTGATCTTCATCAGCGCGCTGGCCCTGGTGCGACTTTTCGCGGAGCGCAGGCTCAAGGCGATCGCAGATGAACGCGCTGCCGAACGCACGCGTAGTTTCGACGAGTTCCTGGCCGAGAGGGGCGATCGCCTCAGCGCAATTGTCGATGATTCGACGAACTGGGATGATCTCGTTCGCGCCCTCAAGTCGGACGATCACACCTGGGCCGATGCCACAATTTCACTCGAGACGCTGGCGACAAGAGATTTCAATGCGGTCTGGATCTACAAGCCGGACCTGTCGTTGTTCCATTCAAAGAACAATCGGTACGCCGAGAGTCTTCGTGAGGCGCCGATTCCGCGCGAGGCGTTGCAACGGTTCCTGGCCACGCGCGAGGTGGCGCACTTTTTCGTTAACACCCCGGAGGGTTGGATGGAACTGCGCGGGGGCACCATTCATCCTTCTCGTGATCGGTTCCGTGAAACGCCTGCCCAGGGCTACTTCCTCGCCGGTCGTTTTTGGATAGATGAAAATATCCGCAGGATGTCCGCCTTCACCGGCTACAGCATTCGGGTTGTCCCCGTGGAGAAAGCGGCGGTAGAGCCAGCGAGCGCGGAAGAGCATGGTCTGATCACCTTCCGGCGGACCTTCCCCGGCTGGGATGGCCGTCCCGTGGCGGAAATCCAGGTGGAATCGGATTCGCCGCTCATCCGCGAGTTTAATCGCGCCGGGAGCCACCTCTTTTTGGGGTTGATCGTCTTCGCGGCGGGTCTCCTCCTTACCCTTTCCGTATCGTTGATTCGCTGGGTCCGGCGCCCGCTCCATGTGATCTCGCTCAATCTCGAAAAACAAAATCCACAGGGGCTCGTCCCATTGGCGACCAGGCCTAACGAATTCGGCCGGCTCGCCCAGCTCATCCTGAAATTCCGCGAGACAGAACACACGCTTCAACAGGCAGAAGAGCAGCTCCGTCACTCGCAGAAACTCGAAGCGGTTGGACGCCTGGCCGGCGGGATCGCCCACGATTTCAATAACCTCCTCACGGCAATCATCGGTTACTCGGAACTGATTGAAAACCGAGGGAGCCCCACTTCGAGAGAACACGCGCAGCTCATTCGAAAGGCCGGTGAACAGGCCGCCGCTTTGACGCGCCAGTTGCTCGCTTTTAGTCGAAAACAACTGCTGGAGCCCCGTGTACTCGATTTGAATGTGCTGGTCGACGACATGGAGCGACTGCTTCAGCGCGTCATCGGCGAAAGCATTCATATTGTCATCGATCCTATTCGCGCAGGCGCCCGCGTGCGGGCCGATCCCAGCCAGCTCGAACAAGTGCTGCTGAACCTCGGCGTGAACGCTCGCGACGCGATGCCCCGCGGCGGTACTCTTCGAATCGCCACTCAACAAAGGGAACTCGGACGCGAGGAGATCGTGGCGCGCGGAATCGATGTGCCGCCGGGGGATTACATTCTCCTGGTCGTATCGGACACCGGCTCCGGCATGGACGATGAAACGCGCTCGCACATCTTCGAGCCATTCTTTACTACCAAGGGCCCGGGCAAAGGCACGGGCCTCGGCCTGGCTACGGTTTACGGCATTGTGAAACAGAGTGGCGGCGGTATCACCGTGGAATCGACGCCCGGGCAAGGCTCCACATTCACTATCTTCCTGCCGGCGACAGCTGAGCCACTCGACGCCGCCGAAGTGGCGCCGGCCGAGCAGAAAACCAACGGATCGGAAACGGTCCTGGTGGTCGAGGATGAGGAAGTTGTCCGCCAGCTCATCTGCACCGTCCTGGGCGAAGCGGGCTACCAAATCCTCGAGGCGAAATCACCCGACGACGCCTTGCGATTAGCCCGGGAACGGAAAGAGCCCGTCCACCTCCTGGTCACGGATATCGTTATGCCAGGCATGAATGGTCCCGCTCTGGCGCGCGCGCTCGCCACGCACCAGCCATCAATCAAGATCCTTTACGTCTCCGGCTACTCGGATAATGACATCAGCGCCCACGGCGTGGTGGATCCGGGACTGTTCGTTTTGCAAAAACCCTTCACGCAACAAAGCCTCAGCCGGAAAGTGCGTGAGCTTCTCGACAACGATCTCCCCGTGCAGGCTGTTCGTTAGGCGCCAGTTTCTCCTTCCAACTTTCCGCATTCGCCTTTTTAGTTCACACGTGAAACGCATTCTTCTCTCCTGCTTACTGGTTCTCTCTTTCTTCCCCGTCATGCCCGCCCAAACCGCACCCGACGCGGCTGAGCTCACCAAGCTTCTCAATGAGTTCCTGGCCGGCGCGAGCAAGAACGATATCGCCATGCACGATCGTTTCTGGGCGGACGAACTCGTTTACACCTCCGCGCTGGGCCGGCGGAAGAGCAAGGCCGACATCATGCGCGAATTACGCGAGGAAACGAAGGCCACGCCGAAACCGGAGGAAGGGACCGCCGTTTACACTGCTGAGGACATTCACATCCAGCAATACGGTGATACGGCCGTGGTCACGTTCCGTCTGGTCGCGACGACCGACAAAGCCGGAGCGCAAACGGTCGCGAATTATTTCAATACCGGAACGTTCCTGAAACGAAACGGCAAATGGCAGGTCATCGCCTGGCAAGCGACGGCGTTACCGAAAGACTCGGCGCCGACGAAATAGTTAGCGATTACCGCCGCCAGCGCGGGCCGCTGAAGCTGGTTTCCTGGCGGTAGTACCCGGCGGTGATCGAGAAGTGGTCGTTGCCCACAGTGCCGATGATGTAGCCGGCTTTATCCTCGCGGCCGAAACCGCTGCCGCTGGATTTGCCGTAGAGAAACCCGATTTCGCCGCCGAAACGAATGTCACTGGGCCTGCGCAGATCGTAGACGCGATCCAGAGAACTCTTGTTATCCGGCGTGAGATAAGCCGTGCTCAGCGGTTCCGATGGATTGAAGACCGGCAGATACTCGGCCGACGAACGCATCGAGCCGAAAGCCGTCGAGAAAGAAAACCGGTCCTGCCTGTCGAGCAAAGCCCACGGCGAATTAATCGATGGCTGGTCGAGCAGGGTGCCCGCGATAAACGGAGACTGCGCCGGCAACGATTTACCGAGGCAGAGCAAACCAGCGAGAGCAACCAGAGCGCGCTTCATCATGGAGGAATAGAACCCCAAAATGGCATGGTTGGCACCTAAAATTTTTCGAAGAATAATTTCTGGAGGTCGCCGTGCGGAGCGGCGCCGACGAAACCACCGAAGGTACCGTGATCGGCGAGCTCTTTCGCCGCCTTGATAAATCCGCCCCACGCTGCCCGCGACAACGCGCCGCCGACGCTGACGCGGCGAACTCCCAGTGCTGCTGCATCGCTAATCGTCAGACCGTTAGGAGCGCTGATGAGCAGATTCACCGGCTTTGGCGAAATGGCTTTGACCACGGCCGCGATGTGCTCGCGCTCCCGAATGCCGGGGGCATACAAACAGTCCGCGCCGGCTTCGGCATACGCGGTCAGGCGTCGAATCACTTCTCCGATGTCCTCCTGGCCGACGAGAAAACATTCGGCGCGCCCGACTAGCATCACGCCGCTGTCTTCGATTGCCGCTTTCGCCGCGCGAATCCTTTCCGCAGCGAGCTCCACGTCATAAAGCAGCTTATCCCCTCGCCCGCTGTTGTCCTCGATCGACAATCCGGCAACGCCCGTTTCCACACAGCGCCGCACATTCTCGGCGACGCCATCCGGATCGTCCGCGTAACCGTTCTCGAAGTCGGCGTTCACCGGAAGGTCGGTTGCTTCCACCATCTCCCGAACGTGCGCCAGCATCAGGTCACGACCGACCGCCCCATCTGCCAGCCCACGCGTGAACGCAAATCCCGCGGAAGTGGTCGCGATCGCTTTGAACCCGAGATACTCCAGATACTTTGCGCTTCCGGTATCCCAGGGATTCGGCAACGCAAAGCAACCGCCATCGTGAAGTTGGCGAAAAGCTTTCCGTCGTTCAGCGACTATCGGCACGACACGGCGAGCTTACATCTCAACTCGTCACTCGTCACTTGTCACTCGTCACTGCTTCGGAGATAAAAAGCAGCGGACGATGAACGCGGGCAATTTCCTATCTGAGTTGAAGCGGCGCAACGTTTACAAAGTCGCCGTCGCTTATGCCGTGATCGCGTGGCTGTCGATTCAGGCCGCGTCGATCCTGTTGCCGACTTTCGAAGCGCCGCCGTGGGTAATGAAGGCGTTCGTGGTCATCGTCGCAGCGGGATTTGTTCTCGCGCTGGTGATCGCCTGGGCTTTCGAGATGACCCCCGAAGGAATGAAGCGGACAGAGAACGTGCGGCCGGACGAAAAAATCCCGCAATGGAGCCGGCGGCAATTTGCCGCGCTCATCCTCGTCGTTGCGATCGTCGCTGCGTCATTACTCGGATACCAGGTTTTCCGGGCGACACCGCGGGCCAATAGCGCCAGCGACGTTCCCAGCATTACCGCGAAATCCATCGCCGTCCTGCCGTTCGAGAACCTGAGCCGCGATCCGGACAACGCCTATTTCACCGAAGGTATCCAGGACGAAATCCTCGCCCGGCTGGCCAAGATCGCGGACTTGAAAGTCATCTCGCGCACTTCGACTCAGCGTTACAAAAGTTCGCCCGATGATCTGCCACAGATCGCGAAGCGGCTCGGAGTATCGAACATTCTCGAAGGGAGTGTGCAAAAAACCGGCGACCGCGTTCGCGTGACTGTCCAGCTTATCAATGCCGCCAGCGACGCGCATCTTTGGGCGGAAACATACGACCGAAATCTAACCGACGTTTTTGCGACCGAGAGCGAAATCGCCCGGATGATTGCCGACACGCTTCGCGCCAAACTGACCGGCTCGGAACAAAACGCCATTGCTGCGCGCCCCACCGAAAATGCGGAAGCGCATCAACTTTATTTGCGCGGCCGATATTTTTGGAACAAACGGACCGGCGCGGACTTCAAGAAAGCGATCGGTTACTTTAACCAGGCCATCGCCAGGGATCCCAACTACGCGCTGGCCTATGCCGGGTTGTCCGACGCCTATTGCCTGCTTCCGGGATACGCGGAGGCCGATCCGAAAAATAGTTTCCCCCAGGCAAAGGCGGCTGCCGCGAAAGCGCTCGAGTTGGACAGTACCCTGGGCGAAGCGCACACGGCGCTCGCCAACGCGCTTTTCGCCTACGACCTCAATTTCGCGGAAGCGGAACGCGAATTTCGCCGCGCCATTGAATTAAATCCCAATTATGCCACGGCCCATCAATGGTACGCCGAAAGTGTCCTGACGCCGCTCGGCCGATTCGACGAAGCCATCGCCGAAGCCCGGCGCGCGCTCGAGCTCGATCCGCTCTCTGTCATTATTAACGCCGATGTCGGCACAGCTCTAACCAGTGCCCGGCGTTACGACGAGGCGATCGAACAACTGCGCAAGAGCGCGGAGCTGGATCCGGGTTTTTATTATGCGCACTGGGCTCTTGGCAACGCGCTCGAACTCAAGGGGCGCAACGAAGAAGCCATCGCCGAATACAAGAAGGCGATCGGCCTCGATAACGATCCGCTGCCGCTAGCGTTGCTCGGGCATCTTTACGCTAAGGTGGGCCGAAAAGATGAAGCGCTGGTCATCCTTAAACAACTTCGCGAACGTCGCTCGGCCTCGCAGCAACAGTACGTTTCGGCATACAATCTCGCTCTCATCCATATCGGGCTCGGCCAGAAAGACGAAGCGATCCAATTGCTCGAACAAACATACGAGGACCGCGACGGCTACAACATCGGCTTTATAAAGGTCGACCCGTTTCTTGACCCGTTACGCGGTGAACCGCGCTTCGAAGCGCTCGTTCAAAGAATTTTCGGCGCGAACAAATGAATAAGGCTACGATTCGTCTCCTGGCTGGTAATTTTACCCGGGGCACAACCTGTTGCCGATTGATCCGGTCTGGGATCCGATTCGGAGCAATCCGGCTTTCAACAACTCCTCACAATCAAGCAATTCATCGGGCCCTGATATGCGCACATTTGTTATCGTCACCCTAACTCTGATCGGAATAGCGCAGCCATTAGTCGCCGAGCGCACCGACAAGATTTTCATTCAAGGTAATCCCGCCGGGAACCAAACCGTGAAGGAAGAGCCCGGCGGCGCTGCGCGCGTCGAGTATTCCTACAACGATCGCGGGCGCGGCGATCATATCGTGGCGACCTGGAAGGTCGACGCCGCGGGCGTGCCGACGGAATACGAGGGGCGCGGCAATGACTACATGAAGGCGCCGGTCGAGGAACGTTTCGAGATCAAGAACGGTAAAGCGAGCTGGAAGAATCGCAGCGAACAGGGAGAGCAGGCTGTTGCCGGCGAGGCGTTTTATCTGCCGATGACTTCACCGCCGGAATTTCTGGCGGTGCTCGCGCGGGCCCTTTTGAAAGCGCCAAACCACAAGCTGCCTCTCCTGCCTGCGGGCGAGGCCGGCATCGAACCGGCCGGCAAAGTAAAGACCGCCAAAGCCGAACTAACGGAATACCGTATTACCGGCCTTGGCTTTTCTCCGCAATCGATCTGGCTCGACCGCGACGGCATCGCGTCCTCCGTCTCGGGTTGGTTTTCGGTGGTGCCCGATGGGACGGAGGCCGCGATCACGGAACTGCGAACCGCGCAGGAAAAAACCGACGCGGCGTGGTCGAAGAACATCGCGATCGCGCTGGCCCGGCATCCGGCGGACGGCCTCGTCATTCGCAACGCACGGTTGTTCGATCCTCGCGATCTCAGCGTCACCGCAGGAACGAGCGTACTCATCAGCGGCGATCGCATTGTCCGAATCGGATCCGACGCCGACGTGAAAGCACCGGCGACCGCGGAAGTCATCGATGCGCAGGGCAAATTCCTAATGCCCGGCCTTTGGGATAACCACCAACATTTCGGCGACGTCGATGGGGCGCTGGACCTGGCTAATGGCGTGACCAGCGCTCGCGACATGGCGAATGACCTCGACAGTTTCCCGCTGCGCGTCGCGCGGTTCGATGAGGGACGTGAGCTTGGTCCTCGTGTCTCAAAGGCGGGAATCATCGACGGCACGGGGGAACTCGCCGGTCCTACGAAAATGCGCGTCGACACTGCCGAGCAAGCGATCAAGGACGTCGATTGGTATGCCGACCACGGCTACGCCCAGATCAAAATCTATTCGTCAATGAAACCCGAGCTGGTGCCGATCATCGCCGATCGCGCGCACGCCCGCGGAATGCGGGTGAGCGGTCACGTCCCGGCATTCATGTCCGCGAAACAGTTCGTCGAAAACGGCGCGGATGAAATCCAGCACATCAATTTCATCGTGCTAAATTTCCTCTTCCCGGAGGTGAAGGAAACGCGGAACCGCGACCGCTTCATCAAGGTCGCAGAGCGGGCCCGCGAATTCCCACCCGATAAGCCCGAGGTGCGCGAGTTCATCAGCTTCCTGAAACAACATCACACCGTGCTTGATCCTACCATGGACGCATTCGAAGGGCTCTTCTGCGGCGATCCCACCGCGCTTACTCCCGGTCTCGAACAGATAATCCCACGCTTCCCCCCGCAGGTCCGCCGCGGGATGCGCAGCGGCGCACTCGAAGTACCGAAAGACAAAGAGGCCGCTTACCGCGAATCGTTCCCCGCGATACTTCGACTGCTCAAGGCGCTGCACGAAGCCGGCGTCACCATCATTCCGGGAACGGACGCGCTCGCCGGTTACATGCTCCATCACGAGCTTGAGCTTTACGTTCGCGCCGGCATCCCAGCCGCTGAAGTTCTTCGCATGGCCACGCTCTCTTCCGCCGAGGTCATGGGCGCAAACAAAGACCGCGGCGTGATCGCCGCCGGAAAACTCGCCGACATGATCATCGTGGATGGCGACCCGACGAAAAATATCCGGGACTTGGACAGGATCACGACCGGGATCAAAGCCGGGAACGTCTACGACCCCGCTGCGATCGAGAAAGCCCTCGGAATTGCGTCCCGCCCGGTTCGGCCATAGCAATGCTGGCGGCGTGAAACAGGGAACCTTCTTCGCGGAGCTAAAGCGGCGTAACGTCTACAAGGTTGCGGTTGCCTACGC
>JALYIN010000311.1 GCA_030775765.1 Verrucomicrobiota bacterium | reverse complement strand
GTAAGGCGGCGCCCCATTTCGTGTTGGTCTCGGGATACTTTTTTTCCAGAGCCGCAGCGATCGTCCGGAGTTCGGTGTTCGCCTGGGCCGCTGAAACACCCGGCTTGAGCCGGCCAATTCCCAGCAGGCTGTGGCTTCCGCGCTGCTGCGTGTAGGGCGTGCTCCCATCGGGACTCGACGCATCCTCGGCGAGCGTGATGTACATCTCGATCGGGTCCGTTTGGATGGGGAACTGGAAACCCTGCGGCATTACTCCGATGACCGTATGCGGGCGGCCATCGAGCATGAGGACACGGCCGATTACATCTTCAGCGCGATTGAAATGGCTTTGCCAAAATGTGTGGCCGAGAACCACTTTGAAGCCGCCGGGTCCGCCGCCCGGTTGCTCATCGGCGCGCGCGAATCCGCGGCCCATGATCGGCTTTACGCCAAGCACGTCGAAGTACTCGCCACTCACTTTTTCTCCGCGAACACTCTGCGCTTCCTGTTCATCGACCAGGGCGAGGTTGAGATCGCGATAGACCGTCAGGCCGGTGAAGCTGTGGTTCTGGTCGCGGAAATCGAAAAAATCCGGGTAGCACATCGAGGAGAGCTTGGGTGGCGAAGCGGTTTCGTTGAGATCGACACCACCGATGGCGACGAGTTCGTCAGGCTGGGGAAACGGGAGCGGCTTTAGCAGGACCGCGTTGACCACGCTGAAAATCGCCGTGTTCGCACCAATCCCCAGAGCGAGCGTGAGGACGGCGATGATGGTGAAGGCCGGGTGCTTGAAGAGCTGGCGCAGGCCGTAGCGGATGTCGGTCATCATATCAGTCGGTCTTTCTGGTCACTTGTCACTTTCTTCATTCGGCGCGGAGGGCGATGATGGGATCCACGCGTGTAGCGCGGCGCGCCGGCACCCAGGCGGCGAGGAACGCAACCGCGGAAACGAGCAGCACGATGGCGATGAATGTTACCGGGTCAGACGCGCCTACTCCGAAAAGAAGACTGTTCAGCAGGCGCGTCGCCGCGAAAGCGCCGGCCAGTCCCACCACGAGACTGATACCTACGAGCGTCATGGCCTGGCCCACGATCAGGCGGAAGATAGAGCTCTTGCCCGCACCCAGCGCGATTCGGATTCCAATCTCGCTCGTTCGCTGGGCCACCGAATACGCGAGCACGCCGTAGATCCCGATCGCGGTCAGGAGCAGCGCCACTCCCGCAAAAATTGAGAGCAAAAGGGTGTTGAAGCGCGGCCGGGCCAGCGAGCGCGAGATGTATTCATCGAAGACGCGCACGCTCGTCAGCGGAATGCTCGCATCCATTGCCGCCAGTTCTTTGCGCACTGAATTGGTGAGCGCGTTCGGATTTGAAACGGCCGTCCGGATAACGAGGGCCGGGCCGCTGAAGGGGATTTGCGCTTGCGGCAAATACATCTCCGGCGAGTCCTCGTTCTTCAAAGCGAGATGCTTCACGTTCCCCACCACGCCCACGATTTCCCGCATCTTCTCTCCATTGTCGTCGGCGCTGAAGCCGGGCATGATTCGTTTGCCGATGACGTTCTGGCCAGGAAAGTATTTGTTCGCGAAACGCTCGTTCACGATTACGACCGGCGCAGAGTCGATTCGTTCCTTCTCGTCGAAGACGCGGCCTTGCCGGACGGGGATGCCCATCGTTTTGAAGTAATCCGTCGCGATGATGCGGACCGGCGCGCCCGGTCGCTGGCCATCCGGGAGCGGACGCTCTTCGATGTCGAACGAAGTAACCATGTTACTCCCGCTCAAGGGCAACGGCACGATCATGCTCGCCGATTCGACGCCGGGGACCGCCCGGATTCGGGAGAGAAATTGGTCCAGGAATGCGGTGATATTTTCGTTCTTCGGATAAGCCACCTCGGGCAACGAGATGCGGGCGGTGAGAAGACGTTCCGTGCGCAGACCGGGCTGCACGCTACCGAGCCGCGCGAAGCTCTGGATCAGGAGGCCGGCGGAGATCAAGAGCACAAGCGCGAGCGCGACTTCCACCACGATGAGCGCGTTGCGGACACGGCCTTTACCTTCGCCGCCGCCACCAGTCCGGGTGCCCGATTTGAGTGAGCTGTTGAGATCGACGTGCGATGCCTGCCAGGCCGGCACGAGCCCGAATATTACGCCGGTCGCCAGGGAGATGAGCAGGGTGAATCCGAGCACCGAGGCATCCAGTTGGATGTTACCGATTCGCGGGATGTTTTGCGGCACCGTCTTGATCAGCGCTTCGGTTCCCCATTGAGCGACGAGTAATCCGAGCGCGCCGCCCAGGCCCGAAAGCAACAGACTCTCAGTCAATAACTGACGGATGATGCGGCCGCGGCTGGCGCCCATCGCCGCCCGCAACGCAATCTCCTTTCCCCGAGCCGAGGCTCGCGCGAGAAGAAGATTCGCGACGTTGGCGTTCGCGATCAGCAGCACACAGACAACCGCGCCGAACAAGACATACAACGCGGTGCGGACGTCGCCGACCATTTCCTCACGCAAGGGCTTGGCCGCGATGCCGAAGTGGGTATTTGAATCC
>JALYIN010000310.1 GCA_030775765.1 Verrucomicrobiota bacterium | reverse complement strand
TAGCCTGGAAAAACGGATCGACGGGCACTGCGCTCGTGGAGGTGTACGATGGTGATCTCAAAGCGGACTCGCAATTGGCGAACATCAGCACGCGCGGCTTTGTGGGGGCCGGGGACGACGTATTGATCGCCGGATTCGTTGTCGGGACGGGATTGGGGGATGTGGTGGTGCGTGCGCTCGGTCCGTCGCTCGCGCAATTTGGCGTGGCGGATCCTATTGCGGACCCTACGCTGGAGCTGCACGATGGCAATGGCAACGTGACGAGCAACGACGATTGGCAGATCGGCGCCAACCCGGCTTCGATTCCAGCATCCCTGCGGCCTCACGATCCGCGCGAGTCAGCGCTTCATCTTAGTCTGCCGCCCGGAAATTATACTGCGGTGGTTCGGGGAAAAGGGAGCGCGGTGGGCGTGGCGCTGGTGGAAGCGTACACCCTGCAATAAGACGGCGGAGAGGGAATCGGCGCTGGGGCGCGGTTTTTCTGGTTAGGCCGATCGGCGACAAATGCCACGGGGCCGTTGCAACTTCACGTCCAAAACCGCTTGGACTAACGAACCATTAGGGTCGCTCCTGAATAATCCAGGAGCGCATTCCGTCACTCTAAACTCACAACTTATGAAAAAGAATATTCTATTAACCGCAGCTTTGGCGTTCCTGGGTCTCGCCACAGCTCCATTGTTTGCCCAAACCAGCACCAGCACTACCACGGCGTCGAGCGGCTACATCCAGAGTAGCACCGTCATTGGTTCCAAGATCAAGGATTCACGCGGGCAGGATGTCGGCGAGATCAAGGACGTCGTCCTGGATCGCAGCAGCGGTTGCCTGGCTTACGTGGTTCTGTCCACGCGCGGCACTGGCACCACCACTACGACCAAGACGGTCGCTGCGCCTTGGAGCGTTTTCTCGGCCAGCTCCGAGCCCCGCGTTTATATGACGCGAATCGAGCGCGAGAAAATCTATAGCGCCCCGGTCTGGGAATCGACTCGGATCGAGGAATACAGCCGGCCCGAATACATCAACCAGGTTTACGGCTACTACGGCGTCACCCCAAGCTTTAGCGTGGGCGTAACTTCGACAACCGGGACAACCAACACCGTCCCAACGACCAGCACCACCACCGGCGTGACCGCCTCGACGAACGCAAGCGCGACTCCGGCCGCGACGGCCGGCGTCGGCGCAACCATGACGCCCGCTGCAGCTGCAACCATGACGCCATCCGGGAGCGCGAGCGTGACCGCGAAAGGAACACCGCCCACGGTGCCTCCAACCACGCCGCCAGCTCCCTCGACCAAGTCATCCACGACAACGAAGAGCCCGGCTGCCGAGAGCGCAACAAGCCCTTCCACGAAGAAGAAGACCACTTCTGAATCGATGAAGACCGAGAGTGCGCCTGCCGATTCAACCAAGAGCACGACCAAGAAGACCGACACCAAGACGGAGAAGGCGCCCAAGAGCGAAACTTCGACCGAGACCACTATCGATTCGAGCAAGTCGAAGTCGAAGAAGTCGGAAAAGAAGACGACCGAGCCCGAAACGGCTCCTACGCCTTAAATCCAGGAAACGACCAAAGGTCGTAACTTTCGAACAGCAGGAGTGCCGCGAAGGTGCTCCTGCTGTTTTCGTTTATGCCGCCGTTTGATTGTCGATTGTAGCGGTATCGGCAGCGAGATACTTCATTCCCAAGAGCCAGATAATTCCGGAAACGAGCATCGCCGCGGAGATGCAGAGAAAAGCCACGTTCATGTTCGAGCGTCCGGCGACGGCGCCCAACAACGGCGGCGAGAAGGCGTCGCCGAAAAAGTGAATGACGAAAATGTTCATGGCAAAGGCCGTGGCCCGCACGCGTGACGATACGACATTCGCCAGAGCGGCGTTGGAAGGACCGGTGTTGAGAAAAACGAAGAAGACCGCTCCGAAAAGAAAAACCCAGGCCAGGGGAAACGGCGTGTAAAGCATCGCGATGCAAAATGGGAAAGCCAGGAGCATTCCCATACCGGAGACCAAAAAGTAAGAGCCGCTGAAACGTTTCTGGAGCCGATCGGCGAGGAATCCTCCCAGGAGAGTGGAAAGCAATCCGGCCACCACCGTAATCCCGCCGAAAATCGGCGTGGCGAGGGTGGGCGATTGGTTGCGAAAGATGAGATAGGCCGACATCCAAAACGCCAGTCCGCCCAGCGCGAAGGTCATCGCGGTTTGGGCCAGACAATTGAAAACAAACGAGCGGTTGCGCAGCAGCGACAGGTAATCGGCGAGAGTCGCGCGCTGTCGTTTCGTTCGAACGCCGCTCCACTCCCGCGGATCGGTTTGGAAGAAACAAATTATCCCCAGGATAATGCCGGGAATCGCGACCAGGTAAAATGCCCAGCGCCAGCCGAGCGCGTGATTGATCAACCCTCCGAGAACGTAACCGAGCGCGCTCCCCACCGGGATCGCGCCGCAAAAGATGGCCATGATGCGGCCGCGGATCTGCGACGGAAAGCAATCCGCGAGGATGGTCGGCGCGGCGGGCCCGTACCCGCCCTCGCCGATCCCAACAAAGATGCGGGTCACGAAAAGCGCCGCAAAAGTTGCGGCGAGACCGGAGGCGGCCGTGGCAACGCTCCACAGAATCACGCACACGCCTACGATGGTCCACCGCGAGAAGCGGTCGGCGAGGAACCCCAGGATTGGCGCGGAAACCATGTAGGTGAGCAAAAACGCAGGCGCGAGCCCGCCGGTCTTCGCCATGGCGTTGACATCGTCCGCGGCAAAAAAAGCGGCCCGGATATTAGGTTCGAGCGCCGCGAGTACGAAGCGGTCGATGTAATTGAAAAGATTAATGCCAAGGAGGAGGCCGAGCGCGATGCGCGCCCCCGCTTTAGCTTGTGAATCGTTCAGGGTCACTCAATTGACGATTGCACGGAACAACCCGCTCCTTGTAAACCATAAACAATGGCGAATTCTTCGGGCTTCGAGCGGGCCCTGCGATTCTTTGGTTTGGGTCTTGCCCGGCTGATTTATCGCGTCACGACCGTCGGACGGGAACAATTGCCCCAGGGTGGGTTTCTTCTCCTGCCCAATCACATTACCTGGGTGGATGCGATCGTCCTCTCGCTCGCCTGCCCCCGGCCGATCCGGTTTATTATCGATGAAAGCTTTTATCGGAATCGCTTTCTCAATCCGTTCTTCCACGCGATCGGCTGCATTCCCATCACGACGCGCAAAGCGAAGGATGCGATGCGCGAGGCAGTCGCGAGGATTCAGGCGGGTGAAATCGTCTGCCTTTTTCCAGAGGGAGAACTTTCGCGCAGCGGATCGCTCCTGCGCTTGAGACGCGGTTACGAGATCATCGCGCGAGAGGCCAATGCGCCCGTCGTTCCCGTCTATCTCGACGAACTCTGGGGCTCGATCTTTTCGTTCCAGGGCGGCCGCTTCTTCACGAAATGGCCGCGCTCGATTCCCTATCGCGTGACAGTCGCGTTCGGTAAGCCGCTAGCCGCGGACGATGCCGACATCGCGACATTGCGCGAACAGCTCCTGAAACTCGGGGAATTTTGCTACAGCCGCCGCCCGAATCTGCGCGGCCATCTCGGGCGCGCGTGTATCGGGGGATTGAAGCGACATCCGTTTCGCACCGCCTTTGACGATGGCATGGACGGCAGCCATTTGTCTCGGAGCAAGCTGCTCGGCGCCTCGATCGCGCTGAGCCGTTATTTCAAGAAGACCTGCCCCGAGCCACGTATCGGCGTCGTGTTGCCTCCGGGCAAAGGGGGCGTCGTGGCGAATCTCGCGGTCGTCCTCGCCAACAAGATTCCGGTGAACCTGAATTTCACCAGTCCGCGCGACTCGATTGAGTCCGCCAAGGAACAAGGAGGCCTGACGACCATCATCAGCGCGCGCCAAATGGCCAAGCGCTTCGAGGATTTTCCCTGGACGCCCAAGGTGATCCATCTCGACGAAGTGCTGCCGCCAATGAAGAAGAACATCCTTCTTTGGTGGATCCTGGCGATCGTGCTGCCTTCGTCGGCGCTCGCCGCGCTGCTCAAGCTCCCGCACGTGGGCGATCGCGCCGAAGCGGTATTGCTCTTCACGAGCGGAAGCTCAGGCAAACCGAAAGGCGTGGCCCTGAGTCACCGCAACATTCTCGGCAACGTCTCCCAGTTCGCCGTCTTCCTCGATGCCAAGAAAGACGAGCTAATTCTCGCCTCGCTGCCCTTTTTCCACAGCTTTGGCTGCACGGTGACGCTTTGGTATCCACTCATCGAAGGCGTCCGCGCCGTCACTTATCCGAATCCGCTTGAGGCGAAGAAAATCGCGGACCTGGTGGAGCAGTATTCGGTCACTGTCATGCTGGCGACGCCGACCTTTCTGCGCGCGTATTTGCGGAAAGCGGAACCGGAGCAGTTGCGCAGCCTGCGATTGCTCATCACGGGCGCGGAAAAATTGCCGGACGAATTGGCGCAGGCCATCGAGGCGCGGTTCGGCAAGGAGGTGCTGCAAGGCTACGGGCTGACGGAGACCTCGCCGGTGGTGAGCGTGAATCTCCCGGAGCTGAAACCGACGCAGCCGGGGCAAAGCGTGCAACCCTCGAACCGCCTCGGTTCGACGGGGAAATTGATGCCGGGCATTGCCCCCGAGATTCGAGATCCCGAAACGGACGAGAGGCGATCGCTGCATGAAACCGGAATGCTCTGGGTTCGCGGCGCCAATGTTTTCGAGGGCTATCTCAACGCGCCGGAGCAAAACGCCGACGTCCTGCGCGACGGCTGGTTCAAGACTGGCGATATCGGGCGGTTCGACGAAGACGGATTTCTCTATATCGAAGGCCGGCTCTCGCGGTTCTCCAAGATCGGCGGCGAGATGGTTCCGCACGAAACCATCGAGCAAAAGATCATCGTGACCTTGAGCATGGAGCAGTCCGAGCGATCGATCGCGGTCATGGGCGTGTCGGATGCGGCGAAAGGCGAGGCGTTGGTGTTGCTCAGCAGCCTTGAGCTGGATCTGGCCGCGTTACGCACCGCCCTGGCGGATTCCGGCGTGCCGAACTTGTGGATTCCGCGAATCATCCGCCGCGTGGACGCGATCCCGGTGCTCGCCTCAGGCAAGCTAGACCTGGCTGGCTGCAAAAAGCTCGCGGAACAGGAAGCATCCTGATCACTCCGCTGGCGGGCGGCGTTGCACCATCACGAATGCCATGAAGGTCTGCACGATCTCGCCGCGCTGATTCGTGGTGACGTTGCGAATCCGAATAATGCCGCGATCCGGCTTTGAGCGCGAGGCGCGCACGTCCAGAATCTCTGTCTCGAGGCGCAACACATCCCCCGGCCGGACCGGCTGCGGCCAGCGCAGTTCGTCGACTCCAAGGCCGATGGAACCGCCCGCGACCTTCATTTCGCCGGTGATGAATAATCGCATGCTCATCGCCGCGGTATGCCAACCGCTCGCCGACAAACCCTTGAAAATGCTTTGCTCGGCGGCCTTGGCGTCGAGATGGAATTGTTGCGGATCGAACTCGTGCGCGAACGCGATGATGCTTTTTTCGGTGACCTCGATTATGTCCGAGCCAAAGCGATCACCGACGTGCAGGTCTTCCAGGTAAAGCTCGGTCATCGCTGCCGTTCGTTCGAAAATCTGCCAGAGGGGAGATCGAACTCCCGACCAACCCCGAAAGCTTTCGGGGCTGCTCTATCCTCGTGCAAGATGGAACATAGCGATCTCTGGATTCTTTTTCGACTTAAGAAAGCGCTCGATCTTCCGCGCCTGCTGCAGAGTCGACATTTCTTTCTTCGCGACGATCCTCAGCTCGCCACCGAGTCGTCTGGTTGTCGCGGTATGACCACGAAGATGCTGGGGCAAACCGCGCATCAAGATCGATCGTGGAGCCGATATAGTGGCGACCGGTCGCTCCTTGAAGAATGTAAACCCAAGCCATAAAAGAATCTGCCAGAGGGGAGAATCGAACTCCCGACCAAGGGCTTATGAGTCCCCTGCTCTACCGCTGAGCTACCCTGGCGTTTGCGGCGACAACTTGAATGCCGCCCTGCCGTGATGTCAACGTCACCCGTGGCGCGCGTCACTGCTTCTTCTTTTCCAGATACCCCTGGAGGTCCTTTTCACCACCGCGGAGAGCTGCCATGAAACAAATGCCGTTGCGTTGCGTCACTACGCCTGTCCAGCCTTCCAGCTCGACGAAACGCCAGTCGGAGAAATCAGTGACCTTGCCCTGCTTGTCGGGTTCGGCGGGAAACAGGAAGAACTGCATTCGCTTTTCCTTGATCCAGATCTGGGCCACCCGACGCACTTCATCGTCATCAAAAACGCGCGCACCGAGAGTCTTGAATTCCGCGAACTCCGCCGGCACGTCGTAATGTTCGAGCCTGTACTTCAGAAAAAAGAGATCGCTCAAGGAGCCCGCCTCGGTTTGCAGTGGATCGAGAAGGACCGAGCGGTTCGAAGCGCCCACCGTTAGAAGTCGGCGCGCTTTGTCCGCTCCCGGAAAATCCTTGAGACGTTCGTAGACGCGATAGGCGGCCACAGCACTAATCACAAGCGCGGCAATCGCAATCGCGATCACCACGGGATTGCGCACAATCTTCTTCCAGCCGCGCCTGACCACCGGGATCAGGTTTTCATTCACGAACCACTCGGCGATCTGCTCGTCCACGGGGATCGCGCGAACGAGCTTTGCGATCGACGCGTCGAACGCCTGTTGTTGGCGGAATGTCGCCGCCTTCTTGCCGTGCCGCGCTCGATTGAGCGCGGCCCGCATCGCGCGGTCCATCCCGGGCTTTTCCGTAATCGGCGCGCAACCGAGGAGCAGCTCAGACTTGTCCGCCATCGAATGCTCCTCCTTCGTAATACGCGATCGTGGAATCGAGCCAGGCCTGGAACTGGCGGCGGCCGCTGCAAACGAGTTCCGAGAACTCGCCGGCTTTCACCTCAAGCAACTGGAGCAGCTCGGCCAGCGTGAATTCGTCGAGGTAAAAAAGGGCGAGCGCGCTGCGTTGCGGCTCGGGCGCGGCTGAAATCCAGAGCGCGAGCTGGGCCGGCTCAAGCTGTTCGATTTGGGCCGGAGCTGTGGGGGAAATCTCTAGTTCCTCCAACATTCCTGGTTCAGCCTGGATGCCTTGCTCACCCAGAGCCTGGCAACGCCAGCGTGCGTCTTTGAAAAACCAAAGCCGGTCCGGGGGCGGTTCGTCGCTCGCCGCGCGCGTGGCCGCTTCGCGCACCGTGTCCTGGAAAGCCGCCTGCGCCTTCGCGGCGTCTCCCGTCATCAGGAAACAAAAGCGATAAAGCTGCGGGAGATTTTCGGTGGTAACGGCCATGGTGAGTACGAGTGCGAAATTTACGCGCGTCGTCATGATCCGACAAGCTGGCTGTAGCCGTCGCCCTATGGGCGACGTGAGAACATCGAAGGCTGCTCTCACGCTTCGCACAGCGAAGCGGCTACAGTTTGGTCAATCGCCGCGCCACTTCCTCTGCGTTCTCCCGGCTGTTGAAGGCTGAAATTCTAATGAACCCTTCGCCACAAGCACCGAAGCCGCTGCCCGGCGTGACGACAACGTTCAAATCCTGCAACATCCGGTCGAACATTTGCCAGCTGGTCACGCCAGCCGGCGTCCGGACCCAGATGTAGGGCGCGTTTACGCCGCCGTAAACCTGTAACCCTGCCCGCTCTGCCGCTTCACGTAAAATCCGCGCGTTCCCCATGTAATGAGCTATGAGATGGCGCACCTGCTCTTTTCCTTCGGCGGTGTAAATCGCTTCCGCGCCACGCTGGACCGGATAGCTGACGCTATTGGCCTTCGTGCTCCAGCGCCGATGCCAGAGGGAATGAAGCGGCAGCTTGCGCCCATCGTCCGTCCGCGCCAGCAGCGTCTTCGACATGACGGTGAATCCACAACGCACGCCGGTGAATCCGCCGTTCTTTGAGAAGCTGCGAAATTCTACCGCACATTCGCGCGCGCCTTCGATCTCGAAAATCGAATGCGGAATGGCGGGATCGGACACGTAGGCCTCATAGGCCGCATCGAATAACAAAATCGATTCGTGCGCCCGGGCGTAGTGAACCCACTTCGCCAACTGCTCCCGCGAGGCGACGGCGCCTGTCGGGTTGTTGGGAAAACAAAGATAAACGACGTCGACCGGTTCCTTGGGCGGCTCCGGCACGAACTGATTGTCCGCCCGGCAGGGCAGGTAAGTGAGGCCGTCGTAGCGGCCAGAATCCCCCGCACGACCGGTGCGGCCCGCCATGACGTTCGTGTCGACGTAGGCGG
>JALYIN010000309.1 GCA_030775765.1 Verrucomicrobiota bacterium | reverse complement strand
CTCGACGACATGCTCGCAGCTGCGACGGCGAAACAAGGCCGGGTCATGAACCCGAACAGCCAGCCGGAAAAAGGGAGCTTTTATCGCGCGGACAATTTCGAGTTTTCGAAGGTTGGGCTGCCATCGCTTTACACCGGAGCCGGCAAGGATGTAATCGGCAAGCCGCCGGGATTTGGGCAGCAGAAGAAGGATGAATATGTGGCGAAGCATTATCATCAGCCATCGGACGAGGTGAATGCGGATTGGGACCTGTCGGGTGCTGCGGAGGATTTGAAGCTTCTATTCGAAGTCGGCTACCAGGTCGCGAACGGCGAGAAATTCCCGGAGTGGAAACCCGGAACCGAATTCAAGGCGAAGCGGGATGAAATGATGAAGAAATGATGGCTGCCAAAAAAGCGTGGTCATCCCGAGGCTGGCGCAGCGCGCGGAGGGATCCCTTAAGCGCTCTACCGCTTTCGCGAAGCTTTCAACGTTTTCGTCATATCGGCCACCGAGGATTGTTCGGTGCCGAACATTGCAATCGCGAGGTCCCTGGCCGCGCTTCGCCAGCCTCGGGATGACACTCAATCGCTTGTGAGATAACTCGCATAATGAACCTCTCCGTACCGATCATCAGCGTCATCATCGGCGCGGCTATCCTGCTTTTCGGGCGGAAACTTTTCTGGCTTTTTGTTGCAGCCCTTGGTTTCGCCGTTGGCCTCGAGATCGCCGCGTATTTCATGCGCGAGCCGCCGCAGTGGTTGATGCTGCTGGTGGCGCTCGGCGCGGGAGTTCTGGGAGCCCTGCTTGCGATCATGCTGCAGAAAGTCGCGATCGCCATCGCTGGGTTCGTGGCCGGCGGAAGGATCGCCTGGGCGTTAGCGGCGGCGTTCTACGCCGATCACATGCATTATCGCGGAATCACGTTCGTGATTGGCGGAATCCTCGGGGCGCTCCTGCTGCTGGCCCTGTTCGATTGGGTCCTCATTCTTCTTTCGTCGGTAGAAGGGGCACACCTAATTACCACCGGAATTTCCCTTCCCGAGAAAGGCACGCTCATTCTCTTCATCGCCCTCGCCGTGATCGGCGTGATCATCCAGGGATCGATGCTGCGCCGGACGCGCCGCGCGCCGCCTTAGTTCAATGCCGGAAATGCCGGACGCCGGTGAAGATCATGGCCATGTCGCGTTCGTTCGCGGCGGCAATGACTTCTTGGTCGCGGACTGAACCACCGGGCTGAATCGCGCAGGTCGCGCCGGCATCGGCGGCAGCGAGCAAGCCGTCGGGAAATGGAAAGAAGGCATCGCTGGCCACGGCGGAACCTTGCAGCGGCAGGCCGGCTTCATTCGCCTTCCAGACCGCGATGCGTGAGGCATCGACGCGCGACATCTGCCCGGCACCGATGCCAAGCGTGCGATCCGAAGCGGCGTAGACAATCGCATTCGATTTCACATGCTTCACGACGCCCCAGCCAAAAATCATCGCAGCCATTTCAGCGTCCGTTGGTTGGCGCCTCGTCACCACTTTGGTCGCGAGATCGATGGGCTGGCCGGTGTCCTTATCCTGGACGAGCAATCCACCGGCGACCGACCGGGTATCCTGCGGCACTTTGTCGGAAGCAGCCGGCTTCAGCGCCTTGATCAGTCGCAGATTCTTCTTTTTCTGAAACAACGCCCGCGCCTCGGTCTCGAACCCGGGCGCGATGATTACTTCGCTGAAAATTTCGCTGATGGCCTTGGCCAGCTCTTCGGTGGCTGGGCGATTGCAAACGATCACGCCGCCGAACGGCGCTTGCTTGTCGGTCGCAAACGCCTTCTCCCACGCCTCTCGCAGATCGGGATCGCTCCCCACGCCGCAGGGATTCGTGTGTTTCAAAATCGCGACGGTCGGCTCCGTGAATTCCGCGATGAGACTGGCCGCCGCGCTGATGTCGAGAATATTGTTAAACGAAAGCTCCTTGCCGTGGAGCTTCTCGAAATGCTGATCGAAATCGCCGTAGAGAGCGGCGGTTTGATGCGGGTTCTCGCCGTAACGCAGCCGTGTCACGAGTGGCAGAGAAAGGGAGAACGACGCGTCGGTCGATTGCTCCTGGTTCAGGAAACTCCCAATGGCGCGATCGTAATCGGAGGTTTTGATGAATGCCTTGATGGCGAGACGCTCCCGCAATCTTAACGACGTCCCGCCTTCGTGGTCGCGCATGTCTTCCAGGACCGAATCGTAATCGGCCGGATCGATGACAACCGTCACCGACTCGTAATTCTTCGCCGCACTCCGGATCATCGAAGGCCCGCCGATATCAATCTGCTCGATGGCTTCGGCGAGCGTGACGCCCGGTTTTTGGATGGTAGCTTCGAAGGGGTAAAGATTCACCACCACGAGATCGATCGGCTGAAAGCCGCATTCCTTCGCCTGCTGTTCGTGCAGCTCGTTACCCCGCTTGTAAAGCAAACCGCCGTGGACTCGCGGGTGCAGCGTCTTAACCCGGCCCTCGAGAACTTCAGGAAAATCGGTGAAGCTCGAAATGTCGCGGACCGGCACACCTTCCTTCCGGAGCAGCTCGGCCG
>JALYIN010000308.1 GCA_030775765.1 Verrucomicrobiota bacterium | reverse complement strand
GTCGAAAGCACATCGCCACCCGCGAGCAACTGGCGAAGCGGTCGTAAATCCTGCGGACGCTCGTCCAGCATGGCGTTGAACAATCCGGCCGTGAGCCACAGTGTCGTCACACCTTTTTCGCGAATCGCGTCACCGATTTCTTGGAGCGATGGTGGGGCGGGCGGCATGACGACCAGCTTGCCGCCATTCAAGAGCGCGCCCCAAATTTCAAAAGTCGATGCGTCGAAGGAAATTGGCGCGAGCTGAAGAAATGTTTCGCCGGAAAACGTCGCGTAATTCGTTCCTTTGACGAGCCGGACAACCCCGCGATGAGTTACCGCAACACCCTTGGGCGCACCGGTCGAGCCGGAGGTGTACATGATGTAACAGAGATCCTCCGCCTGTCTTTCTTCTCCGAGATTGGAATCGTCGAAGCCGTTCAGGTTCTCCGTCCGGACGCAAAGCGAATGTTTAATCGCACCTCCGGCGTCCCGATTCCCGGTGTCGGTGAGAATCACCTGCATTCCGGTGTCCGTCATCATAAAGCTGCGCCGGTCCGCGGGATAAGTCGGATCGAGCGGAACGTAGGCGCTACCTGCTTTGAGCACCGCTAGAAGCGCGACAACCATTTCCGTCGAGCGTTCCATGCAAACGCCGACCGGCACATCGCGACCGGCGCCGAATCTTCGCAACCTTCGCGCGAGTCGGTTGGCGCGCCGATTTAAGTCGTCGTAGGTGAGCTGTTCTTCGCCGAAAATTAACGCGCTTGCCGAGGGCGTCTGCCGGGCCTGGTCCTCAAAGACCTGGTCAATGGTGGCCTCGCGCGGATATTTTGCCGCAGTGCCATTCCATTCGGGCAGCGGCATCTGAAGCTCGCGATCGTTCAGAGCGGGCTCCCGCCAAACTTCCCTTTTCAGCTCACTGATTCGCTGAGTGGGCGCCCGCGCGATCATATCGAGCAGCTTCAACCATCGCGACTTCAGAAGCTCGATGGTCCGCCGTTCGAAAAGATCGGTGTTGTAAATGAATCGGCCGGTCAAGCCTTCGGCGCGATCGTCCAGCCCGAGCTGCAGATCGAACTTCGCAGTCCCGGTTTCGACGTCCATGTGCGTGAAAGCCCATCCTTCCTTCAGCGGATCGAGCGGCGGCTCCACCACGATCAATGCCTGCACCAACGGCGCCCGGCTCGGATCGCGCTGCGATGCGAATTGTTGCACCAGCATTTCAAATGGAACTTCATCGTGAGACAACGCTTCCAGGGTGGCGCTGCGGACGCGATTGAGCATTTCGGTAAAGGGAAGATCCCCCGAAAATCCGCAGCGAATTACAACCGTGTTCAAAAAACATCCGAGTAAATTCACCGTCTCCTTATGGTGACGACCACTGCTCACTCCACCGATGGCGATCTCCTCCTGCCCGGTATAGCCATGCAACAACGCCATGAACGCTGCGGTCATCGTCATGAATGGCGTCGCACCCTGTTGGTGACTAAGAATCCTCAAGGCGGCGGCAGTCGAAGCGGGAATGTGAAAGGTTTCCATCGCGCCAGCAAATGTCTGCGAGGTAGGACGAGAATGGTCAGTCTGAAGATCAAGAACAGGCAGGTCGTGACAGATGCGCCGCCAAAATGAGAGATGCTCGGTGGGCATTTCCTTGAGCGTGCGCTGCCATACGGCGTAGTCGGAGTATTGAATCGGCAACGGCGCAAGAGAGATTGGGTCGTTCCTGGCAAAAGCCTCGTACAACATCTGGAGTTCCGGAAGGAGGACGCGATAGAGCGAAACCCCGTCGAAGATGATGTGATGCAGCGTGATGAAGAGGCGGTGTTCGCTGTCGCTGAGACGCACCAAGCGCATCCGGTACATTGGACCTTTCGCGAGATCGAAAGGTTCGAGCGCGTCCGCCGTGGCCAGGCGAATTGCTTCAGGTTCCCTTTCGCCAGCGACGGTTTCTCGCAGGTCAACGAATGGAATTTCGAAGTCCGATGGCGCGGATTGAACGATCTGGACGGGCTGATCGCCCTTCCATTCGAAAGTCGTGCGCCACGCTTCGTGGCGTCGGACAATTTCCAAAAAACTGCGCGTCAAGGCCTGACGATCGAGTTCTCCGTAACGATGAATCGTGATCGGCTCGTTGTAGATCAGAGAGTCGCCCGCCAATTGAGAGTGCAGCCAGATTTGCTGTTGGCTGTACGAAAGAGGCGCGGCACCTGATTCTGTCCGTTTCGGGATGGACGGCGGCGGCGGACTCGAAACGGCTGCGCCGCTGAGATATCGCCGCAGCAGAGCGCGCCTCGCCTCCGAGAGCGCAAGCGGGGCTTTCCCTTCCGATTCCATTCAATCTTTCGCGGGGGTGAACCGAACCGGCAGTGCAGTCAATCCCCGCAGCCCCGAGTTTGTTCGCCAGGTAAGCGGCCCCGGCATAATCTCCAAATCCGGCAGCCGCCGCAAGAGCGTTTCAAAGGCGATTTGCCCTTCCATCCGGGCCAGCGGCGCGCCGAAACAGAAGTGGCTCGACCAACCAAAGGCCAGATGTTTGTTGTCAGCGCGGTCGAGGATCACTTCGTCCGGGTTCGGGAAGCGCTCGGGATCGCGGTTGGCCGCCGCCATGATCGCCATGACCGCCTGGCCTTTGCGAATTTGTTTGCCGCCCATTTCCACATCCTCCCGCGCAATCCGTCCGGTATGCTGGCTTGGGCTCTCATACCGAAGCAGCTCTTCAACGGCAGACGTAAGGAGATTCGGTTCATCTCGTAAGCGCGCGAGTTGGTCCGGGTTCCGCATCAGCGTGAGTAATCCGTTGCCGATCAGGTTGGTCGTCGTTTCCTGACCCCCTACCATCGTCACGACGCAATTCGCGATAATCTCCTCTTCCGTCAATCGATCGCCCTCCAACTCGGCGGTCATGAAAGAATGAATCAATCCCTCGCGCGAGTGTTCGCGCATTTTAGCGATCGCGTCTCGAAAATAGGTAGTCAGATTATTCGTGCTCTCGAGCACGCGTGGAATGCGATCGGGATTGTGCTGGAAATTCCCCAGCATCTCCGCGAAATCAGCCGACCATTTTTTTAGATTGAGATGATCTTCGGTCGGAACTCCGAGCATCTCGGCGGTCACGATCGCCGGCAGCGGGGCGGCGAAATCCGCGATGACATCCATCTCCCCGCGGGCTTGCACACAGTCGAGCAAACTATCGGCGATCTCCTGAATGTGGCTTTTCAAGACGCGGACCTTCTGCGGCGTGAAGGCCACCGAGGCCAGCCCGCGCAGCCGCGTGTGCGCCGGGGCATCCATGAACAGCATCTGTTTCACCATGACCTTGGCGATTTCGTTCAGGCCAGATAGCCCCATAGCGGTCAATTGCTCCGGAGTCGGCGTCCGCTCCGCGGAAAATGAATGCAGAACATTCATGACATCCGGATAACGGGTGACCACCCACGTGTGCAAAAAGCGATCCCAATGCACGGGATCTTCGGAGCGCAGCTTATGATAGAGCGGATAAGGATTCGCCAGAATCTCCGGTTCCAGTAACCGAACAAGGCTCAGGCTGGAGTCGGACGTTGCCATTACTGGCTGTGGTTGCTTCCGGACACCGGCTCTTTGAGAGCTGCGAGCGCTGCCTCTACTTCCGCTTCGGTCATGGCATTGAGTTGATCGGTCAGCGCTTGTTCTATCCGGATCGATAGCTCGGCCACGTTTGGAGCATCGAAGACGTCGAGCAATTTGAGTTCGATCCCAAACACGTCGCGCACCCGGGCGATAATTTGCGCCCCGAGCAACGAATGCGCGCCCAGGCGAAAGAAATCATCGTCGACGCTAACCCGGGTGATTTTGAGAACGTCTCGAATAATTCCAGTGAGCGTTTCTTCGACGGGAGTTCGCGGGGCAATAAACCCCCGCTCCCGCCCGCCCTCATCGAATTTCGTTGCCGGCAACGCCGCGCGATCCACTTTTCCATTCGCTGTTAACGGCAACGATTCCATCCAAACAACGGCGGCGGGTTCCATATAATCCGGTAGCCGGCGGCGGACGAATTGGCGCAAGCTCTCCTCGTCTCGTTGCGAATCGGCGCAGGAAACGACATACGCGACGAGGCGTTTCTCGCCGGGAGAATCTTCGCGGGCAATTACGACACTGGCCCGGACCGACGGGTGGTCGTTGAGCACCGCGTTGATTTCATTGAGCTCGACACGGTAACCGCGAATCTTGATCTGGTCGTCACTTCGACCCAGAAAAGCGACTTCTCCATTGGGAAGGAATCGGCCGAGGTCTCCGGTTCGATACAAACGGCTGCCATCGCTGCCAAAGGGATTGGCGAGGAACCGCTCCGCCGTCAGGTCCGGCCGGTTCCGATAACCTCGAGCGACCCCTGCGCCTCCAATGTAAATTTCGCCTGTGGCTCCCCGCGGAACTTCGCGCTGCTGTTCATCCAGAATGTGGATGCGGACATTATCAATAGGGCGCCCGATGGACGGCAAACCGTCACGCGTTTTCTCTGCGCCGACGACGCCGGAGGTCGCCACCACTGTGCACTCCGTGGGTCCGTAGTTGTTCACGAAGGAAAACGGAAGACCCGGAAGAGGATAACGATGAAGAGTATCTGCGCCGGTCAGAAGAAATCGCAACGTGGTCTCGGCAGGCCACGGGCGGGCAATCATTTGTTCGGCGATCGCGGTCGGAACAAAACTGATCGTGATCTGATTACTGATGAGCCAGTCACGAAGCGCCTCCGCCGACAAACGAGTGGAATTATCAGGCAAGAAAATCGCGGCACCGATAGCCAGATACGGCCAGATTTCCCAAACCGCGGCATCGAACGCCACGCCGGCCTGGAATGTCGCGCGCGTAGAAGAATCGACGCCAAACGCCTTGAGGTGCCAGGAAATAAGATTGGCCAGGTTTCGATGGGTGACTTCGACACCTTTCGGTTGTCCAGTGGAGCCGGATGTATAAATGACGTAAGCC
>JALYIN010000307.1 GCA_030775765.1 Verrucomicrobiota bacterium | reverse complement strand
ATTTCGCGAAGCTATGGAACGCGCGGTAGTTGGCTGTATAAACCGCGGCCAGCAACACGACCAGCGTCCCAGCCAGCGCGCCGGTGCGCTTGAGCCAGAAAACGAGATGCGCCTTCCGTGTGGACGCGTCGTTGCGCTGGAGTAAAGCGAGTCCGAAGAACACCGCGAGGATCACGGGAATGAGAAAGCTTTCCTCGCGCGTATTCCAGAGGACGGCGTAAGCTGCGCCGGTCCAGACGGCATGGAAGAACTTCTGCGTGAAGAGCGTTAGGAGCGAACCACCGAGCGCGAGCGGTAGAATGGCGGCATAGAGAGTGTCGCTCAAGGTGTGGTTGTTGTAGAGCAACGACGCTGGATGCAGGATCATCAGCGCGAAAACGATCAGACAAAGCGCGCGGGGCAGGCCGGCTCTGCGCAACGCCGCGATGAACACGCCGTATCCGGCCAATTGCACCAGCTCGATCGCGATCCGCAGCGGAATGCCGCAGAAGTGGACCACCGCAATAAAGAGTGGATAAGCGCACGGGCGCACAAAACCCGTCCAGCTATAGGTTGCACCCCAATACCAGTGCCTGGCCGAGCCCACATACCAGAGATGGTCGTACTCTGCCGAGCTCCCATAAATCTCCTCCGTGTGAACGATCCAGAGCTTGAAAAGCGCCAGGACTATCAATCCAAGAAGAAGGCGGTGGCGCTGCGCGAATCCCCTCAGCATCGAGTAGAAGCTGGTTGGGAAATTAACGCTCGAGTTCATGCCACCTTTGGAAAATCACGGATGGGCGCGACGTTAGCGCATAACTCTTGGGCGCGGAAGGCCGTCAATAGCCGGCCGATTCAATTCTCAGGCGAATCCTCGGAGCGCGGGGGATTTGCGCAATACGAAGATGTTCTCGTTTATCACTGAAACCGTCTCTTCGACGACGAAGGACGCGTAAGTCGACAACCTTCGAAGGCGATATCGGAAGATCACCCATCGCAAGTCAAGTCGCCTGACCTCCGCGGCGCGGCAAGACGATGGCCTGACGAATCAACAGAATGAGGAAACACGAATAGAGAGGCAGGACCGGAAAGAGATAACGCTCATAGCCGCCGATCCACCACGTCGCATCGAGAAAGGTAAAAAGTAGGACTCTCATGAAGATGGCGGCTCCCAGGAGAATCAGCGCGGCGCTGAGCGGGCCGTTCGCGCGAAATTGTCGGAAGCGCCAGCAGATTGTTAATCCCGCGGCCAACCCTGCTATCGATAGCCCGATAACCAGGAAACGGTGGTAACTGCCGATGAAGTTTTCGAGCGCGGCAGAGATCCCCATGGTTTCTCCCGGGCCCGGAGGGGGCCCGCGGCCTGTCATCTCATCATAGAGGGCGCGTTGCGCTTCAGTGAGGATGGCGTCGTCGCGGCCTTCCATGGTGTGATATTGGAGGAGAAACAAAGCGGCGATTCTTTGAAACGATTCCGGCAAGTTACCAAGATTCGCGAGCGCGTTGGGATCGAGAAGACTGGAGACGACGAACCGGCTCGGGATTCGGCCTTCGTCGCAGGCGCGATTAATTTCTTTCGCCACGTTCCGATAAAACCGGCGTGCGGACGCCGCGCTCGTATGGATCTTCTGGGCGTGGGCCGCGCTCCGCAATGCCCAAAGGATCCATGGCGTGCCGATTTCATGAACTCCAAGGGTCGTGAAAGCCGGCACCTGCCAATTGCGGCCCAGCTCGCCCTCCAATTGTGGCCGGAGCTGCGAGAACGTGGGGCTGGCACTGTACGCTTTTTGAAACGCGTCGGTCGAAAGCGAAACAAAGCGCTGGTCGCGGTCGGGTTTGATTCGAAGCAATGCTTTGTACGCGGCCCGAAAACTCGATGCCGTGAGCTCGGATTTCGAGAAACCGAGAAACGCCCGGTAATTGGCGGCGTCGACCGCGAGATTTAAGACGCAAAGTACTCCTATCATGGCGCCGGCAGGCTTGAGCCAATAACGGATGGCTGGCTTCCAGGAGCCAGTAACTGACCGCTGCCGGATGAGCGCGAGGACGAAAAAGACGGCAAGCAAGGGCGGGATGAGAATACTTTCTTCCCGCGTGTTCGAAAGCACGGCGAAAGCGATCCCGGTCCAGAGCGCGTGGATTGGTTTCGCCGTAAAGAGAGTCAGCAAAAGCCCTCCGAGAGCGAGCGGCAGGACCGCGGCGTAAAAGTTGTCCGCCATCGTGACGCTGTTCAGTTGGAAGCTCCCGGGATGAAAACTCATGGCGGTGTAACTGAGAAGACAGACCGCGCGCGAAACGCCGGCTTTGCGGAGGCCGGCCACCAGCGCTAGGTATGCGGCTGCCTGCATGAGTTCGATCCCTATCCGCAGGGGAATATGCAAGACGTGAAGGAACGCGATGAACAGCGGGTAGGCCGGGGGACGAACGAAGGCGTTCCAACTGTATTCGGATCCCCAGTACCAATGCTTCGCGGCATTGAGGAACAAGAGTGCGTCGTGTTCGGTCGCGCTCCCGTAAATCTCCTCGGTGTGAACCAGCCAGAGTTTCAGAAGGACCAGCGCGAGTAATCCGAGGAGGAGACCGTGACGCTGCCAGACTCGGCTTGCCATACTCTTTACAGATCACCGGGTCGCTGAGACCCGCGTAGTGCGATGCGAGCAACGCCTCCACCAGCTCGCGATAGTTTCCACGTGCCCTTTCGCTGGACGATTGCGTCCACAGCGTGAATTAATTCTTCAAGGTGGGTTTGCCGTCTTTGGAATTCACGCGTTTTCGTTTGGTCCGGCATTCGTTCTCCTGGCTTTCACCGCGAGACCCGAAATTCTGTACAGCGCTTTCCCTGGGAGATCAATCCGGACGCTCGCGGCCGAGTGGTCTGCCGGCATCGAGCGCGCCAACGGCCGCTCGCCTGCCGATCAACGATTCTCGGGAGTGGAACAGGAGGCGATCGCAATGCCGATCGCAGCCTCAGCGGCGTAAACCGCCCGGGCCATTTTCGGATGGGCCGCCAGTTCTTCGGTCGCGGCCAGGGCCAGCTGAGGGCCAAGATTCCAGAGCCGCGAATGCCATCTCGGTTTGATCAGCCCCATGATCC
>JALYIN010000306.1 GCA_030775765.1 Verrucomicrobiota bacterium | reverse complement strand
CGGGGAACGTGGCTGGGCGTCTGCCGATTGTGCCGTTGTCATCCATGGGGCGGACGAGGGCACGATCCGGTTCCGCTGCGTCACGACCATGGCAAACAGGCCACCCGCCAGGCTGCATCAATTGTTTGTGAATAGCCCGGCGGGCAACGCTTATGGATCGACAAGCATGGATTGCCATTACGCTTTGCGTCCTCGGGCTAATCGGGTGGTATGCCTATACCGCGACGCATTTGCCGCCGCCGGCGCCGATCGTTGCAGCGCCGTCACCATCGGCGACCGCGAGTAGTTCACCGCCTGGAGCAACTTCGCCAGGCGCGTCCGCGTCTGCGTCCGCATCCGTCGCACCGGTTTCCGCGGGCTCGCCCTCGCCGGCTCCCACTGAAGCGGCTGCCACTTTCGCCGAAAAGGCGGAGACGATGACTAACGGCGACGTGGAACTGCACCTGACGAATCGAGGCGGGGCAATTGCCGAAGCGGTCCTTCTCAATCACACCGTCGAGGGCCGTCCCGTCGTCTTGAATGCGCCCGATCGCATTCCGATCGGCGCGATCGTTGAGCAGCCGGAGGCGGGGACAGCGTTGCCGGAATATTCCATCGCGAAGCAAGCGGACGGCGCTGTCGAGTTCGAACGCAAGACTCCGGAAGGCGTGACGGTCCGGAAACGTTTTTTCTTTCCGCCCACGTCCGACAAGAAAGACAACTTCGTCGCCGAAATGGACGTGGATTTCCGGAACGACGGCGCGCAGCCCTACAATAACGCCGGATATTTTGTCACGTTGGGCTCAACGCGTCCCATCCACCCCAAGGACATGTCCACCTACACGCGTCTGGCCTGGTACGCAGACGGCAAGGCGGGCGGAATCGATGTGAACTGGTTCCCCGCGCAGAACTATCCTTTAATCGGCGTGCAGAAGCGCGAGGCGAAACCGTTCTACCGCGAAAAGGTCAACAACGCGGATTGGGTTAGCATGACGAACCAGTTCTTCACGGATTTGGTTACGCCGCTCAACGCGAAGGCGGTCGAATTGTGGGCGCGGCCTTTCGACATCAAGCAAACGGAAGGCCCGAACCTGCTCGGCCTGGAAGGCGCCATGGGCATGCCGGGATTCCAGGTTCAACCCGGTCAGACCGCCACGATGCGCTTCCAACTCTTCGCCGGCCCGAAACTCTACGCCCGTCTCGCGAAGCTCGAGCACAACGAAGCCGAAATCATGAACTTCGGTTGGTTCAAGCTCGTCAGCCAGTTTCTCCTCAACTTCATGAACCTGATCCACAGCTGGATCGGCAATTACGGATTCTCGATCGTGCTCCTCACTGCCTGCGTGAAAGGTGTGCTTTGGCCGCTCCAGAACAAGGCGAACAAATCGATGCGCAAGATGTCCGCGCTCGCGCCCAAAATGCAGGAGCTGAAGGAAAAGTACAAAGACGATCCGACCCGGATGAACCAGGAAGTGATGAAGCTCTACAAGGAGCACGGGGTGAATCCGGTCGGCGGTTGTTTGCCCATGATGATCCAGATTCCGATCTTCTTTGGCCTGTTCAGCATGCTGGGGCAGGCCGCGGAATTGCGGAACGCGTCTTTCCTCTGGGTGCACGATCTTTCGCAGCCCGATACACTCTTCACCATCCCGGGCCTGGGTTGGGTCCCGATCCTCGGAAGCGCCAGCGGATTGCCCATCAATATTCTCCCGCTCCTCATGGGGGCCTCGAACATTTGGCTGATGCGGATGACGCCGAAGACAGGCGACAGCACCCAGCGCCGGGTGATGATGTTCATGCCGCTGATCTTTTTATTTTTCTGTTACAATTTCGCCGCGGCCTTGGCATTATATTACACGACGCAGAACCTGTTCACGATTCTGCAGCTTTATCAGAACCAGAAGCAACCCGCGCCGGTCCTGGAGAAAGTTGCGCCGGCAGGGAAGCGGTCGCGTAAAGGACGATCATGACGCCCAAGGAATTACTCGATACGATCCTCGGCTATCTCGGCTTTGTGGTGCAGATCGATGAAACCCAAAGCGAGGGCGGCAACCCAACGCTCCAGATTTACATGGAGGAAAGCCACACCCTCATCGGTCGCGAGGGCGAGACGCTGGAAGCGATCCAATTCCTGTTGAACCGGCTGATTCAATCGAAGGACAAGGACGCGCCGAAAGTGATCGTGGATTGCGAGCATTACCGTTCCATGCGCGAAGACCGGATCGTGCAGCGCGTGAGGGACCTGGCGGAACGCGTCCGCATTTCCGGACGCTCGCTGCAACTCGAGCCCATGAATTCGTACGAGCGTCGCCTGGTGCACAACGCTTTTAAGGACGATCCGGACGTGGCCACTTGGAGCCCCTCCGATTCCGCGCGGATCAAGCAGATCACCCTCCTGAAGCGCCAGCCCAAAAGAGAGCCTGCGCCGCAGTAATCGGTAGGCGTCTCGGGTAGGATGGGCGTCCCGCC
>JALYIN010000305.1 GCA_030775765.1 Verrucomicrobiota bacterium | reverse complement strand
GCTCCGAGCATCAAACCCAGCGCGAGGCCGAGCAGAAGAATGGAGCGCCGTTGCATGGCAGCGAATTACTTCGACGCGTATTCGGACGGAAGCGACTGAAGGCCATCGACCCAAAGGACGGTGACCTTATCCTCTTTCGATTCAAACATCGAGATGGTCGCGTTCGGGCTTATTGCCGGATCAACCCGCGCGTTCAGGATCTGTGAAAGATATTGCGACTGGTCCGCGGCCGGCTGTTCCCGCATCACGAAAAACGTGCACACGCTGAAAATCGCCAGCGCCGTCGCGCCGACCCAGACAAGCCGCCCGATCGGCCACCAGACGCGTCCGCTTCCCGCGCTTTCGCGGCGAGTGCCTACCGCGTCCGCAGTGACGCGTTCGCGCAATTGATGGTGGAAGAACTCTTCGTTCCCCATGGCATGACACTCGAGGTGTTCCTTCAAAAATGTCCCGAGTTTCTGGGCCTGGCGTTTCTCCGCCTCGGCTGCCGCCTTGTCCGGCAAGGACGCTTCGAACTCGACCAGCTCGGCGCCGGCCAGTTCGCCGTCGATCCACGCGGTCCACTGTTCTTCAAACGTTTTCATAGAGGTCCCTCAGGAGATTCTGCAATTTTTTGCGGGCGTAAAAAAGTCGCGACATCACCGTGCCAATGGAACACCCAAGCGCCTCGGCGATCTCGTGGTATTGCATGTCCTCGGTTTCCTTCATCAAAATCACGGCGCGATGTTCCGGGGAAAGCTGCTGGATCGCCGCGTCGATTCGCGCCCGGATTTCCTGGCGTTCCATCCGCTGATGCGGCAGTGCATCCGCTTTCGGCACGGTCCTGGCCGCTGGATCTATCTCTTTCAACTGCACCGCATCATCGAACTCCGCGCCCCCGCCTTTCACCTGTTTCTTCCGAAGCCAATCGATGGTCACGTTGGTCACAATCCGGTAAATCCAGGTGTAAAAAGACGATTGGCCGCGGAAGCGACCGATCGATTTCCACGCCTTCAGGAAACTGTCCTGGGCGAGATCCCAGGCGTCCTGCTCGCTATGTACCATATTGTAGATCATGCCAAAAACTCGGGTTCGGTAACGAGTGACCAGCTGGTCGAATGCCTCGGTGTCCCCCGCCTGGCATCGTTTCACCAGATCAAGTTCCGGGACATCGGCCTGAGCCGGAGTCGCTTCCGTATGCATGATTTGACGGAATAGCCGCTAATTAATTCAACCGCCCTAGAGGCTGCCGAAGCGGCGGAGCCATTCCCCGCGATATTGCCCCATCAGGGTGATAATCCCGTCGCGGACCTCGAACAGGCGGTGCTGGAGCACGGAATGCTGTTGCGGCGTGATCAGCTTCTCGGACAACAACTGCGCGCCCGCTTCCATCGAGGTCGTGATCGCCTTCAACGCCCGCTTGAGATACGCGATCGTCATCCCGATCTCGTCCACGTCGTCGTCGCTCAGGGCCGCTGCGAGTTTGGCGCTGGCTAACGCCGAATGCGTCGCCAGCTTCACCGCCGCCGGCTCGTTTTGGAGCGCCGACTGGTCGTCGAAAAGCTGATCAATCCAGACCGTCAGCGCGAACGCTGCTCGATACAACGTGTGGTCCTCGAACCCGTCCGCGAAGGCCGACGGTTCACACGCGTCCCCGGTCTCGCCATTAACAGCCCGGGACTCCTCCGCCAGCATGGCGTCCACTTCGTCGTTCCAGGAATCGCCCTCTTCCTCGTTGAGCAACTGGGTCCAGCCCATTTCGCGAGCGATGATCTGGTCGCGCTGAGGATGATCGAGATACTTCTCGAGCAGCTCCATGTATTTCTCCGTTTTATGGTCCTGCTGCTGGAGAAACCGCTCCCACTCGTATTCATCCCAGACCCGGTCGGGCTCAGGTTCGTACGCGGACATATTGTTGTTCTAGGCTATCTCGCGGCGCCGCGCAAAAGAGTTTTTGCGCAATCGAAATGGAGGGCGGGGCTCCGCGACGCCCTCGTTTTGACCGCCGCGGACGGCGTCGCCGGGCTCCGCCCTCCATCGCTAAACGATCTGCGTGACCGAATGTTTTGCTCTCAACGCGCTCTTCTCGTCCTCCGACAAGAACGCCGTCTCCAGGGCATTGAGTTGCGCCTGCCGAATCTGTGCTGAAGACAATCCCGCGGCGGGCGCGGCGATGTTGAATTCATGCGCTAGATCGATGGCGCTGACGCCGGGGTCGTCGGTGTTGATGGAGGCGAGGAGGCCGCGAACCATCATGTGGCGCAAGGGATGACTGGCGAGATCAGGGATGGTGCTGGTGTGGACGTTACTCGTTAGGTTCGCTTCGATGGCGACGCCGTTTTCCAGAAGGAAATCGATGAGCGCGATATCTTCCAGCGCGCGAGTGGCGTGGCCGATCCGTTCGGCGCCGAGAAGCTTCACCGCCTCCCAAACGCTCTGGGGCCCGCCGGCTTCGCCGGCGTGAACGGTAATGCGCCAGCCGGCATCGCGGGCTTTCCGGAAATGCTCTGTGAAAAGAGGCGCGGGAAAATTGGCTTCGTCGCCGGCGAGATCGAGCGCGACCAGACGCCGGCGGTGCGCGAGCAATGCATTGAGTTCCTTGTGCGCGACATCCGCGCCATATGTGCGGCTGAGGATTCCGATCAGGTTCACTTTCACGCCGGTAGTGGCGGAGCCTTCAGCAGCTCCTTCGATGACGGCAGCGACGACCGCTTCAGGATCGAGCCCGTGCGGCTCGGCCATGAAGAAGGGACTGAAACGCAGTTCGAGGTAATCGATCCCTTCGCGTTTCGCGTCCTCGACATTTTCTCGGGTGATGCGTCGGCAGGCATCGGCGTCCGCCAGCACCCGCGTCATCCAGAGCATCTTGGCGATGAACGCCATCAGGCCTGGTTGCGGCTCGGTGACCTGCACGTGCGGTCGCAATTCTTCGACCGTCGCTGCCGGCAGTTTGATATTATGCTGGCGTGCCAGGTCGATGATCGTCTCCAGCCGCACGCTGCCGTCGAGATGGCGATGCAGGTCGATGAATGGAAGCGTGTGATCGATCATGGACGGGCCGCGCATGTCACAGTGAATGACAATTGCGTTGTTCGCCTGCAATCATAAACACTGCCCGTGTCCTCCGGCATGCGTGAAAAGCGTGCAGGATCACCATTCGGATGCATCCAAAAGCGCGCGATCCGCGTAAATTATGTTAACTGCACGAAAGGTTTACGTAATATGAAAAGAATAAATTCAGCCGCTGTTCTCCTAAGTTTGGCCGTCTCTGCGTTTTTGTTTGCGAGCGCGAACCAAAGCGCCGCCGGGCCGTCTGAGTATTCGCGTCCAGAAGGGATACTCCGCATGAAACATTCGCCGGTGCTGGGCATCAATATTCCGATTGCGGTTTGGATTGATGGGGTGCAATCGGGAGCTTTCGCGAAGGGCCACGTTTACGAACGGTCGCTCGCGCCGGGCCGGCATGATCTCTATGCGAGCCGCCCGGGCCAGCTTTCCAATTCATTCTACCGCACGCTCGATGTGCGTCCGGGCGAAACCTATTCGTTCGTGGTGAAAGCCACGCCGAACCAGCTCTATCTCATACCTGTGGACCGGATTGACTAGCTGCCGGCGGGAAGCGCCAACTCGAAAATCGAAGCGCGAAAGCCAATCAATTTTACTTGAAGCGACACCGCCAAATTCGAAAACACGGCTGATTTCGTTTAGAACATCCCGAATCATTAGGGTTTGGGATTTGTTCTCGAATTTCGAGTTTCGGAATTCGAATTTTGTGCGGTTGCTGATTCCAGTAAGCCGGATCGATTGATTTCGGAGCCAGGACGAACGCGTGTCGTCAAGGTCATGAAGAGAGTCCAATCGACGGCGACGCCGATCCATCATCGCCTTCGAAATGGTACGGCTGGATCGCGGCGCCGCGGAGCCGCTTCATCAGCAGCTCTTCCGGCAGCTTCCGCCAGCTCTGCTGCTCGGATTCGCGGCCTGGTCGCCCGGCGCAGATTGAGAAGGGCTCGGGAGGCTCGCGCGAGCGCTGGAGAAACAACCGCGCGCGGGTAAAGGCAAGTCAGCTTTCCAA
>JALYIN010000304.1 GCA_030775765.1 Verrucomicrobiota bacterium | reverse complement strand
TGACGCAGGTTTGCGCGGTGTGCTAGATTTACGCATGGAGAAAGTGATCATTGTGGGCAGCGGTTGCGCCGGATTGACCGCCGCGATTTACGCGGCCCGAGCCAACTTGAGCCCGCTGGTACTCGAAGGCCGCCAGCCCGGCGGACAGCTTTCCACGACGACGCTGGTCGAGAATTTTCCCGGATTTCCGGAAGGGATCGACGGGCCTCAGCTGATTATCAACATGCATGAGCAGGCGGAAAAATTCGGGGCGCGTTTCGCCTACTCCGAGGTGACTGACTACGACCCGCAACCAGACCATGTCCGCATCAAGGCCGACGATGAATGGCTTGAGACGCGCGCGTTGATCGTGGCGAGCGGCGCTTCGGCGCGCTGGCTCGGTTTGGAAAACGAAGAGAAGCTCGTGGGTCACGGACTGACTTCGTGCGCAACCTGCGACGGCGCGTTCTATCGGAATGTCCCGGTTTGCGTGGTCGGCGGTGGCGATTCCGCGGCGGAAGAAGCGCTCTTCCTCACCCGGTTTGCCTCGAAGGTTTACCTGATTCATCGGCGCGACGCGCTTCGCGCCTCCAAGATCATGGCCGACCGGGTCCTGGCTTGCGAACAAATCGAGCCGATCTGGAACACGGTGGTCACCCGTTACATCCCCGATGAAAAGGGCGAGATGAGCGCGGTGCTCGTGCGCCATGTCGTGACCCATGAAGAACGCGAGCTGCCGGTTGCGTGCGTCTTCGTCGCGATCGGGCACGATCCCAATACGAAAGCATTCCAGGGGAAACTGGAGACAGATCCGGACGGGTATCTGCTCGTGCGCCATCTCGCCGAAAGCAAACATCCCGGCGTTTTCATCGCCGGCGATGTCGCGGATCGTGTCTACAAGCAGGCCATCACCGCCGCCGGCTCGGGATGTGCCGCGGCCATGGAGGCAGAGAAATACCTGGGCGCGCTGGGCAAGTAGATCCTTTGAAGGTCTGCGACCTGACACAATTTTATTCACCGCTCAGCGGCGGCGTGAAACGCTATGTTCACGAAAAGGCCGATTATATTCGTAGCAGAAACAGCGACGAACATCTGCTCATCGTTCCCGGCGAAAAGACCGAGCGAATCGACGGCGAGCGTTCGCGCGTGTACTCGATCCGTTCGCCGTTGATTTCGCGCACGGCGCGTTATCGCGCGCTACTCGATCTGCGAAGTATCGGCGAAATCCTCGAACACGAGCAGCCGGACATCATCGAGTCGAGCGATCCCTACCAGGTGGGCTGGAAAGCGATCGCGTTCGGGAAGTCCGCGCGAGTCCCAGTTGTCGCGTTCTATCATTCGCATTTTCCGGAAGCGTATTTGCGCGGCGCCTCGAAACTGCTCGGCCATCGCGCCGGAAAATCGCTTATGTCGGCGGCGCAACGGTATGTGCGCAAGATGTATAACCGGTTCGAGGCCACCCTGGTCCCCTCGGAGCCGCTGGCGCAAATCCTGGAAGGGTGGGGCGTGCGTAATACGCAGCTGGTTCCGCTCGGCGTGAACACGAACAACTTCACTCTTGAGCCGGACGATTCGTGGGAAACGCGCCAGGCCCTCGGGATCGAGCCTGGACCGAAGCTCCTTCTCTACGTCGGCCGGTTGGCGCCGGAGAAAAACACGGCGGTGCTTTTCGAGGCTTTCGCTTTGCTGGCGAAGCGTCGGCGCTGGGAATATCAACTTCTGGTCATCGGCGACGGGCCGCAGCGACAGCAGTTGCGCCGGCTCGAGGCGGAAACGCAAAGCGTGAAATGGATCCACTACAGCACGGATCCCTTGGAACTCGCGCGCTACTATCGCGCCGCGGATTTGTTTGTTCATCCAGGAATGCAGGAGACGTTTGGTTTAGTGGCGCTGGAAAGTCAGGCCTGCGGAACACCGGTCGTGGGGATCCGCGGTTCGCGGCTCGACGGGATAATTCTGCACGACCAGGAGGGCTGGGCGGCGGAAAACGACCCGGCGGCATTGGCGGACGCGATCGAGCAGTTCAGTGCGCGAGACCTCAAGTCGCTCGGACGCGCGGCGGCTCAAAAGGCCACGGCCGAATACGCGTGGCCGGCGGTGTTCGATCGACTGTTTTGCATTTACCGCGACGTCTGCGCAAACTACAGAGGGTCAGGCCCATGAACTCCGACAAGGCATTCACCATCCGCAGCTACCGCGCGACCGATCGCGCCGCGGTCCGGAGGCTCTGTTGCCAGACCGGATTCCTCGGCGAACCGATCGACCCGGTCTACCAGGACCACGAGTTGTTCGCGGATTTTCTCACGACCTATTACACAGACAAGGAACCGGAGTCGTCCTTCGTGCTTCTGCTCGACGGCGAGATTCGCGGGTATTTGCTCGGCTCGCGCAAGCCGCTCTGGAACCAGTTCTATTCCTTCCGCCAGAATATCCGGCTATTCTTCCGAGCGCTGTGGCGCTACTCCGGATACGACGCGCGCTCGCGCCGGTTCATCCGCTGGATGATCAGCCACGGCTGGCGCGAGGTGCCGGCCGCGCCGCGGCGCACGCCGCATTTCCACATCAACCTGCTGCCGGACGCGCGCAAGATGTCGACGACGCGCGCGCTGATGAGCGCGTACTTGAGTTATCTTTACCGCAGCGGCGAAAAGCACGTCTACGGCCAGATCGCGACGTTCCAGAACCGGCGCGGCGAAAAAATGTTCGAGCGCTACGGCTTCAAGGTTTTGAATCGGGCCGAGATCACGAAATACAAGGCGTATTATCCGGAATCGGTTTACCTGAGCACGGTGGTGAAGACGCTCGAGACGGCCGAGCCGCTCACAATCGATATTCGCTCCCGGATGTGAGCGGGGCCGTGTGCTTGTCGCGCATTGATCGCTGCGTTACACTGCGCGCGTTGTTGCCGGCATAGCTCAGTTGGTAGAGCAGCTGATTTGTAATCAGCAGGTCGTCGGTTCGAATCCGTCTGCCGGCTTTAGCTATCGTTTGCTGTTGTTGCAAATTAGGGACTTACGCAGATTTTGTAGAACTGGGTTTTAGCTCTGATTGGCTCTTATTAGCTCCTTTTTTGCTCTCCCGGGTACAATTTAGGGGTACAATTAAGTCACGATCCGCGTGTTGATCGAAGATCCCCCTGCGGGACTGATGCTTTCGGGCCGACATCAAAATCGGTCGTCTCCAGTTGCGCGCGTCCCGGTCAGTCGCTGAAAAGCCGAGACCGTTTCTTCAATTTTCCCTGGTGCCAGAAGAGACGACGCAGCGCCGTATGTCTCCAAGCGGATACGCTCCTGTCGGCAAAATCCCTTGGCCATCTTCCGACTGCTGAAATAACAGCGTTCCCGCTCGGTACTTATCACCGCCGAGTGAGATCGAAAAGCCAGGGGGCATGCGGTTTTTTCGTGGCCTTGGATAAAAGTGAGGCGCGACGTGACATCGGGATTCCTCTGTCGCCGTTAGTCGCCTCAAAGAGCGAGAATCTACGCGCGACAACATGGGATCGTCCGGTAAGGTACGACGGATCGGAGGGGCGTTCACGAGATTTGTAATCAGCAGTTGTCGGTTCGAATCCCTTTGCCGGCTTTGTTTTTCAACGTGGATTAACCGGCGCCGCAATCCTCGACGGTTGATGACTGCTGCTGCCCACCTCGACGCGCTCGAGAACCACACCATCCTTATTTTGCGGGAGGCGCACCTCGCCTTCCGGAAC
>JALYIN010000303.1 GCA_030775765.1 Verrucomicrobiota bacterium | reverse complement strand
GGGCCATGAGTTCTTGGAACTTCTGATCCGCCCGGATGTCGTCCCAAATGGGATCGAATTTTAACCGACCGTAATCGGGGCCGCGCCGCAAACCGGGACGCATTTGTAGGCTCACTGCTCCCAGTATTACGGCAGGGCTGCGGACAGGTCGGTTTGTTTTCGGGCCGTTGCGCAGTAGCGTGGCGGTATGAAGGTGGATGGAAATTCTGATCTTGGCGCAGGTCGGGCCGGGAGTCATGAGACCGAGCTGCAAGCAGCTGAACGCCGCATCGCGAGCCTGCGCCCCTGCGGCGCGGCTCGGGTCGCAGGAATGGAACAATCGTTCCTCCAATTGCTCGAGTCTGTGGGCGAAGATCCGGAGCGTCAGGGCTTAATCAAAACGCCAAACCGCGCGGCGCGGGCGTTTGAGTTCCTGACCAATGGATACCGGCAAAGCCTCGACGACCTCGTCAACGACGCCATCTTCGATTCCGAGGCGAGCGAGATCGTGCTGGTGAAAGACATCGAGCTTTATTCGATGTGCGAGCACCATCTCCTGCCATTCGTGGGCAAAGCGCATGTCGCCTACATCCCTGATGGCAAGGTGATCGGGCTCTCCAAGGTCGCCCGGGTCGTCGATATGTTTGCGCGCCGTCTGCAAATCCAGGAAAACCTCACTATCCAGATAGCAGACGCCCTCATGAAGACGTTGCACCCGACTGGGGTCGCAGTCGTGATCGAAGCCAAACATCTCTGCATGATGATGCGCGGCGTGGAGAAACAGAATTCCGTCATGAAGACTTCGTGCCTGCTCGGGTCGTTCAAGGAAGACGGCCGAACGCGCTCGGAGTTTCTCGCGCTCCTGGCCTGATGATTGTAGGGCGTCTGTCTCAGACGCCGATTGGATTTCGCGTGCCGTCTCGCAGAGACGGCCTACAATTTTCCGCATGCTCCTGACCGTCAGCAAGCGGCTCGAATTCTCGGCGTCGCGCCGGTTATTCGTAAAGGACTGGAGCCAGGGGGAGAACCTCGCAGCGTTTGGTCCCGAGACTTCCGCGCGTTACGGCACAGGGCGGAACTACGTCGCCTATTTTGTTTTCTCCGGGGTGGTCGAATCAGCCACGGGGATGCTGATGAACATCAGCGAGATCAAGGAGAGGGTCGGCCAGGTTCTGCACAACGGCTTCGATCACAAGTTCCTCAACAAGGACAATCCGGCTTTCGCCAACGTTCCTCCGACTGCTGAAAATGTCGCCCGCGAGCTTTTCACCGCCGCCGCGCCGCTTTTCAAGGACGAACAGGCCGAGCTGGTCGCCTGCCACTTGTCGGAATCGGAGGATCGCAGCGCCACCTATTATTCGAACGGGATTTCGGAAGGGGATTACTGGTTCGAATTTTCCGCCGCGCGCCAAACGATGTCGCCGCAGCTTAGCAGCGCCGAAAACGAAAAACTCTTCGGGGACGCGGCCTCCTCGTTTGGGCACGGGCACAATTATCGTGCTCGATTGACGTTCACCGCCGCCGGCGCCGACGTTCTACGGAAATACGAACTGATTTCACACTGCATCAATGCCTTGCGGCGCGAACTCGATCACAAGAATTTGAACCGCGAAGTCGATGGCCTGGCGAACCAGCCGATCACGACCGAAACGCTCGCCCGCTACATTCATCAGCGGACTCCCGAATCGTTGGCTGCTGCTCGCGTTCGTCTTCATGAGCGCTCAGATTTCTTCGCCGAGTACTGGAGCGGAGGGAGATTCTTCCTCGGGCTCCAGACCCCCTTCAGTGCAGCGCATTGCCTGAAGAGCGAGCAGCTAAGCGCCGAGGAAAACCTGGCGCTCTATGGCAAGTGCAATAACGCTCGCGGCCACGGCCATCTTTATCTCACGGAGGCGACCATCGGCGGCGAGCTCGACGAGCGCAGCGGGACTTTGGCGTCCCTGGATACCCTGAAGGACGGAATCATCGCCGCGCTCGAGCCCTGGCAAAACAAACATCTCGACTTGGAGATGGCGGAGTTCAGGGGAAGACCTTCGACCGGCGAGAACATCGTCCAATCGCTCTGGCCGCGATTCGATTCGCGGCTGGACGGCCGCCTCGTTCGCCTGCGTCTCTGGGAAACGGCGAACAACCGTTTCACTCTCCGGAAAGTTCCGGCGTAGCCACCACCCGCAGCGCAGTGGTCGAAAACATTGATCTGTTAAGTCGAACCCGAAGTTTATAGTTTCGGTCCGAGGAAAAATGATCAGGGGCAGTGACATAACCGTCAACGTCATCGCGTCGGTCATCGCCTCCGTCATTCTGCTGATTGCCGGGTTTCTCTGGGGAAAATACAAAGAGCGGCGGCGCTTTGGCCGGAATCTGGAGGAGTACGACTTCTACCCCTACACGATCAACCGCGACAATCTGCCCGAGTTCAACCTCAAGGATTTCCGGCTGGGCATGCACTATTTCCTAAAGAACAGCGACTACACCGCGGCGCGCGCTCTCATTTTCATTGGGGAGCAAAACGATGTCCGCAAGCAGTTGGAACCGGCCGAGCAAAAAGTTTACGCCCGGCTCTTCGAAAAATACGACGGCAAGAAGATCGCGGACGACACCACTCAATACCTGGAGAACTACGCGCGCCTCGTCCGCCTGATCGGGAAATCATTTCCCAACATCGGCTTTGAAATCCTATTGCATAATCTGGCCGATCCGTCGCATTCGCTGATTTGCCTGGAGAACAATGCGACCGGCCGCCACCTGCGCGATGGCACGACCAACCTGCTCATCGACCTGAAGAAGCGACAGCTCCAGCATGAGGACAAGCTCAACTACGAGCTGAATATCGGCGCCCGGAAATTCAAATGCACCACCATCCCGATTTATCGGCCGGAGTTTGGCGTTGTCGGCGCGGTCTGCATCAACATCGATGCCAATTATCTGACCGATGAAGTGATGAGAAGCCAGGAAAGGATCGAAGGGTTCTTCAAGAATTTCTTACGGACCGACATCCAGCTCGATGAAAATATCCTGAGCAAGGATGAGTACGCCAAAGCCCTGAAAGGCAAACGCCACTTCAAGGATGAAAGCGTTTGATCCGTTCGGGCGCTAGAGCGGGCGCTCGGCCGGTTCCAGGCTCGCCTTGTGATAGGTCACGAGCCGGAATCCCCACTCGATCAGCGTCGCGTTATCCTTGTCGATCGTCTTGCGGCCATTCAGGAAAGTCATCGCCTGCTGCTTGAGCGCGTTCTGCTGGCCGGTCTCATCCAGGATTTCGAAAATTTCCATCGAGAGCAGCCAATCGTCGCCGTGCTCCTTCTGCTGGGTTTCCCAGATTTCGCCGAGCCGCTCGTAGCCAACTTTGCGTTCGCGAATGTCGCGCACTTGAGCGTAGAGACTTTCGAGTCGCTTCCGCTTCGCGTCCGAAGGTGACTTGATAGTTCGCTCCCGCGGAATGAGCGCGACCTGGTTGTAGGCGTCGTTGTCGGCGGCCCCGTTAAATACCGAAATGATGCGCGAGCCCACCGCCATGTCGTATGTCCCCCAGCTCGGATCGAACAAAACGCGATCCCCCTGTTTCGCGGTGCAATCGGAAAACGTGATCAAAATGAGTTTGTCGTCGCGTCGCAGCAGCTTTTCAATCTTTCCCTCCACCGTGACGCCGCTCTCGAATTCCAGTTTCGTTCGCCGGCCTTCCGCCAATTCCGTTTCTTTCCAGTCACCGATGGGCGAACCGAATCCCTCCTTGTGGTAATCGCGACCATGGCCGGTCATTTCTTGATGGCCGAAGGCGAGCGCAGTCGGGCCGGTCGTTCGCAAATAAATCGGCGCGCCGTCCGCGCCGGTCACAACTTCCGTAAACGTGCCTGACACCTGGAGGCCGGATGAGTATTGGCAGGTCGCCGTGTTGTGACAGTCGATCGCCTTCTGAATGCCTTCCAGCCCGCCGACTCGAAACGCCATCGTGCTGGCGAATTCTTCCAATACATCGGAGAGCTGCTTGAAATCGCGAGTCACGAAGAGTTGCGGCTGCTTGGTCGTGATATCGAACGGCACGTTCTGGGCGTCGATCGAGTAGGGAATCTTTTTCACGTGCGGCTCGAGGCAACTCACCGATTCGCCGATCGAGGAAAGCAAGCCGGCCCCGTAGATCTTCGGCTTATCCAGTGGGCCGATGAGGCCGTATTCCACCGTCCACCAGTGCAGTCTCGAAAGCAGCGCCATCTCGGATGGCTCGCCCAGATTTTTTTGCCGCTCTTCCACGAGCTTTGTGGCCCCGTCGATTTGCTCCGCCGGCGTGTTCGGTTGCTCTTTTAGGATTGAGAGGTGCCGGATCGCTTCGTAGAGCTCGAAATCTTTTTTAGACGACATCGCCTTGGCGCCAACCTCGCCGAAACGCTGGAGGTAATCCGCGTATTCGCTATCCACAATGATCGGCGCGTGGCCGGCGGCTTCGTGCACGATGTCGGGCGCCGGGGTGTACTCGATGTGATTGATCTGGCGCATGTCGCACGCGATCACGAGAACGCGATAGGCTTGGAATTCCATGAACGCCGCCGGCGGAATGAACCCGTCCACCGCCACGCCGCCCCAGCCGATCTTGCCGAGAATTTCGTTCATCTCCTCGATCCGGGGAATCCGGTCAAACGAGATGCCGGTATCGAGCAGGCCCTGGAAGTAAAGTTTGTGGGCGTATTCGCGGAGAAAAAACATGTTCTGTCGCATGATGAAACGCCAGACCGCGTGATCGACCGGCGTGTATTCGTCATAACGCTGGTCGACCGCAAATTGGAGGAGATGCTTCGGAAGCGCGGCCACGGATTTGTTGTTCGTCGGAACGGCGTTTGATTTCATAGGCAGTAGCTCTTGGGCGCCACGCAACCTAAAATAAGATCGATTGAAGACTCAGCAAGCGCATTCACCTCGCGTCGAAGATACGGTCGCCCCGGGTCCGGGTCCACGCCTCGGTCCCGTCCTCTGGCTGAATCTGGTTTGCCTGGACGCACCGCTCGTCGCGGTCGCGTGGCTCTGGCTCTTCGCCCGGACGTTCCGGATCCCCCTTCAGCTTGGGAACGGCGCGGCGCTCTTCCTGACAGCGTGGTTGATCTACCTGGGCGATCGGTTGGCGGATTCCGCATGGCTCGAACCCGCGGGCCCGCAGTCCATTCGCCAGCAGTTTTGTCGGCGGCATCGCGTGATTTGGATCAGCATGATCGCTCTGATCGCGGGATTCGACGCTCACATCATTTGGCGCAGCACCACGTTGGAAACGTTTCTCGTCGGGGCTGTCGTCGGCGGGCTCGCGTTGATCTATCTCGTTCTGAACCACCCGCTCGGCCTGATATGGCGTTCGCTCCCTGCGAAGGAACTGGTGATTGGGCTGCTCTTTGCCGCAGGCACGCTCGTTGCCTTGCTGCCGGCATTGAAATCCGTGAACGTAACCTTCGCGGTCCCGGCGGTATTTTTCGCCGCTCTTTGCGCGCTTAATTGCATCAGTATCGCCTGCTGGGAACACGATTTGGATCGCGCCCAGCAGAAGGTCTCCATCGCCACGAGGCATCCGGGAATCGCGCGGCGTTCGGGATTGATAGCGCTCTCGCTGGGAGTTGCGTCGTTGGTCATGGCAACCGTCCTGCCCCCGGCAGCGCCGCTTTTCGCATGTGTTGGCGCCAGCGCGTTTTTGCTGGCCTGGGTCAATTCGCAACCTGTCGACACCGACGGGCGGACCGCGCTGGCCGACCTCGTCCTGCTAACCCCAATCTTTCCGATGATCGCGGCAGCGCTGTGAGCTTCGATTCTATTGCGCCGGCGTACCGAACGCTGGAAACGATCGCGTTCGGAGGGGACTTGCAGCGGGCGCGGATCGCTTGTCTCGGCGAAATCGAAACACCGCGCCGCGCACTCATAGTCGGGGAGGGGAACGGAAGATTCCTCTGCGAATTGCTCCGAGTTCATCCCACCGTCGAGGTCGACTGCGTGGACGCGAGTGAGCGCATGCTGGAGTTAGCACGGCAACGGGTTGAGCGTGAGGTCCCGGCCCGCGCCAATCAGATTGATTTTGTTTCGCAGGACATTTCGGCATGGTCGCCGAAGGGACATCAGTTCGATCTAATCGTGACGCACTTCTTTCTCGACTGCTTTTCGGAAACTCGAATCAGCGAGATCGTCGCAAAGCTTTCCCGCAACGCGGACGTCAACGCGATTTGGCTGCTCGCCGACTTCTGCGTTCCAGCGCGCGAAGCGGCGCGATTACGGGCGGGTCTTTGGTTGTCCGCGATGTATCGCTTCTTTCGTATCACCGCCGGGATTGAAGCGACAGAGCTGGCCGATCCCTCGCCGTTCTTGCGTGAGGCGGGCTTCGCCTTGGCGAGCCATCATTTGTTTCGAAGCGGAATGGTGAAGTCGGAGCGGTGGCGGCGAACTTCTTAGCGTTCCGCTTCCTGCTCCACAGACTGCTTCCGCGCCGCGCGGGCGCGCGACACTCGCCGCGCGACCCAACCAACCGTCGCGATGATCAAGGCCCACGGCGCGAGGAACGCGACTGCCACGCCGATCATTCGCACGCTCCACATCAACGCGGCGGCGCCTTGTCCGATGGTTCGGCGTAGCGTCGGCCAGATCCCGGTCTCTTCCGAAACGATATTCCCCTGACTGTAAACCTGGATCGAAATATCCGCGGGCGCGTTTGACTCGTCGATTTGGGAGTTCGGACGATCGTCCCGGCGCACGCTCACGTTCTCCACTTTGCCGAGCCCATTCAGCGCCTGCATCAGGGCGTTGTAGTTCTTCATTGGCACACGCAGCGATACGTTCGCGTATTCGCGCCCATTCGTGTCGCGCGAGAACGATGAGCTACGAATCCGGCCATTCTGTTGCTCGGCAATCGCGCGGAGCTGCTTTGCTTTGTCGTTCACTTCCGGCGTGCGGATGCTGAGCGATGTCTGCTGCAACGCGGTCTCCTGTTCGTCGCGGGAGAGCGTGATGTTCAGCTCCACCTTGTCGCGTTCCGTCTTCGCGTTTTCGCCCAGCCCGTCGCCACCCTGCGAGATGCGCTCGGTCGTGACTTGGAAATTCTCGACGCGCGCCATGCCTTTGATCTTGGCGATGACGGCGTCGCTTTCCTCCGGCGCGAGCAACAGGCTCAATCGCGCCGAGACTCGCCCGGTGTTGTCCCGGTCGATCTGCGCGGTTGTGATCTGCACTTTGGGCGAAGCCAGCGTCTTGATCTCGTTGTAAGTCTTCTCGACTTCCGTCGCGTAGAGCGAGAGCTGCGCCTTTTCCTTCAAGAGGAACGCCGCCGGAAGGTTCATGTTCTTTTCTGCCAGGGTGATCGTCACCGTTGCGAACGACACCTGGGAATCCATGAACTTCAACTCGCCCTGCATCGTCTCGATCTGCTCGCGCACCCGGCCAAGTTCCTTCTCCACTTCGAGGAGGTCGGCGACATCCTTGCTCTTCGTCTTCAAAATCTCGATGAGCCGCTGTTCCATGAGCCGCGCGTTCTTCAACCGCGATTCCGTATCGAAATAAGCCTTCGTCACGTCCTCGGTGGTAAGCGCCTGGTTCTTGAGATCGCCAATCCCACGCAGTTTTCCGAGAAACCGGTCGAGATTATCCGGCAGCACTTTCACGACGATCTCGCCGCGCAATTTCCCATTCGCCTGCTTCTCCGAACTGGTCGTCGCCACGTAACCTTTCTCTTCCGAAGCGAACGCCGTGATCTTCTGGATCGATTCGTCGAAGCTGACCACTTCCAACTCCGCAGTGGCGTTGCGGATCAACTTTCGGTTGGCCGTCGGGCCGACCGCCGAGGGAGAGGAGGAAGGCTTTTCCTCCACGAACTCTGCAGATGTCTCTGCCGTCGACGCGGGCGTCGTTTCATCCTTGAAGTCGGACTTCTTTGACTTCTTGACCGAGCGTAGAGCCTCCGTCTGGGGCTTTGGCGCGATCGAGGTAACACTGTCGAGAGGCGGCGGTGGCATCGGGTTCTGTGCGGACACATCGAGGGTCTTAGTGCGGCCGTCCGTTTTCGCCAGGACTCCGGCATCCCGCCGCGCGCCGGGTTTGTCGCCGTTAGTCTGAAGCTCGGACAGCACCGTCGCATTCGTAATTTCACTCCGGATCGGTGTTGCCGATTCGCCGGTGAGCATTCTTCCCATCTGCGCGAGCGCGAGGAGAAGCGCGGCCACAGCAGTAAGTTGAATGGCGCGGACCCGCAGAAGGTCGGTGACCAGGCTGAGTAGCCCTCCGCGTTTCGGAACGCGCTCGCGGAAGCGCGAAACCATCCGCTGTTCGAATGCGGCGTCCGCCTTTTTGTCGGCCATCGTTTCGTTGAGAATCCTGTTCATATTTTTTCCTTCCTGAAAAGCCTGGCGGCATTCCGCGCACTCAACCAGATGGGCGTGGAATTCGTCGCGTTCGGCGGTCGTCAATTCGTCGTGAAGATCGGCGGCCAGGAGTTCGTCAATTTGTTCGTGGGTCGTAGCCATGAGATTATCCAATTGAGGTCAGCGCCGGTTTAAGTCGCTTCCGCATGAGGCCGAGGGCCCGGCCGAGGATGCCGCGGAGCGCGCCGTTCGTTAGGCCGAGGGTTTGCTCGATCGTCCCGTAGTCGAGCTCTTCGAAGTAGCGGAGCGTCAGCGCCACCCGGTGGAGTTCCGGCAATTGCGCCAGGGCCGAACAATCCGGTCGGCATTCTATGGATGGGATTGAACAAGCCGCACGTCGGCATTCA
>JALYIN010000302.1 GCA_030775765.1 Verrucomicrobiota bacterium | reverse complement strand
AAGAAAGGCCAGTTCCTCGCGCCCTGGGACATTAAGAACATCGCCGAGAAACTGGCGGCGTTCGGGAGTAAGAATTTCCTCTTTACCGAGCGCGGCACCACCTTCGGCTACAACAATCTCGTGGCGGACTTCCGTTCGCTTTACTGGATGCGACAGGCCGGTTACCGCGTGATCTTCGACGCCACCCACTCCGTGCAACGGCCGGGAGGCGCGGGCGACGCAACTTCGGGCGATGGCGAGCTTGCTCCCGTCCTGGCGCGCGCGGCGATGGCGGCCGGTTGCGACGGCATTTTCATGGAGGTGCACGACAACCCAGCGCGCGCTTTGTCCGACGGGCCGAACCAGGTTCCGCTAAAGCAGTTGCCGAAGCATCTTCGCATGTTAAAAGCTATTCATGCTGCCGTTTCGTAGCGGTCGCGCTGGAATCGCCGGCGCATCTTCCGCTCTTTTGCTTCTCATTTTGCTGACGTGCGCGGTCGTCGCTGCGGAAAAGAAGGGACCGAAATCAGAAGGCAAAAGCCCGACTCCGTCCGCCCCGGCTGAGCCGAAAAAGAAACCGTCGCGGCCGAAACCGGAGGAGGGGATCAAGGACGTGCCGATCGCCGCCGGCCACGACGCGAAAGGCCTGGTCCTCCCGGATTTCGATCGCGATGGACGGATGCGCGGCAAACTCCAGGCTGGCGTGACTCGGCGCCTGGACGACCAGAATATCGAATTCCTGGGCGTAAAATTCACCACGTTTACGGCCGAGACCGAGAAGCCGGATCTCGAAATCAGCATGGATAAGTCCGTGTTCAACCTGAAGACGCAGGTGCTCACTTCCAACGTCCGTTCGACGGTGAAGCGCGCCGATTTCGAAGTAGCCGGCGACACCATGAAATTTGAAATGGTGACGCGGCTGGGCTCACTGGAGGGCAACGTAAAGATGGTGGTGCGGGGCAAAGCGCGCACACCGGAAGATGAACCGAAATGAAATACTTCCTCGCGGTTTGCGTAACGTTCTGCCTCGCAGCGCTGGCTGGAATTGCCCGCGGCCAGGGTTCCGCGCCCGCCACCTTGCGTGCCGCTCCGGAAAATTCTCCCTCTCCATCTCCCAAGGCTGTAAAAATTAGTCCCGAAAAAAGTGCGAGCGATAAGTCGAAGCCAGAGGCCTCACCCGGGCCACCGGCGGAACCGATCGTTACGGAAATTTATGCGGACAAGGCTGTCTTCGAGTCCTCGAAGTCTATCGGCGTGTTCACCGGCCACATCATCGTGATCGACCCGCGTTTTCAAATCCAGGGAGACAAGCTCACGATTTACCTCAGCAACAAACAAAGTGAAGGCGGCCTGGACAAAGCGATCGTGGAGGGAAATGTCGGCGTCGTGCGCGAGCGGCCCGACCCGGCCGGGGGACCGCCGAGCAAAATGGTGGGCCGCTCGGACAAGGCGGTTTACACAGCGAAGAATGGAAACTTCGAGCTGACGGGAAATCCCCGCGTCCAGCAAGGATTAAATACTCACGTGGCGACGAGTCCCGACACGGTCATGGTCTTGAACGAGAAGGGGGAATTGCAAACCAACGGGCCGAGCCGAACGGAGATTCGCCAGCCTCCCAAATCCGAATCGACCTCAACGCCCGCAGCGTCCTCGACGGCGAAACCTTGATCATGCCGACTGCGACCGCGCCAACCACCGCCGCCAGCTCCGCCAAACCGGGAACGGAGGAATACGTCCTTTCCACGGAGCAGCTCGTGAAGATTTACGGCGGGCGCGCGGTCGTGAATGGAGTCGATATCAGGGTGCGCGCTGGGGAAATAGTCGGACTGCTCGGGCCGAACGGCGCCGGGAAAACGACGAGTTTTTACATGATCGTTGGACTCGTTAGGCCAAACCAGGGCCGCGTCATTTTCTCCGGCACCGATGTGACGAAATACCCGATGTATAAACGGGCGCGGCTCGGCATGGGATATCTGCCGCAGGAAGAATCGATCTTTCGCAAGATGACGGTGGAACAGAATATTCTCGCGATTCTCGAGACCCTGCCGATGAGCAAATACGAGCGGCGGCAGCGCTGCGACCAGTTGCTTCACCAGTTCGGCATCGAGCGGATCGCGAAGAACACTGCGCTCACCTTGAGCGGTGGCGAGAAGCGCCGGCTCACGATTGCGCGCTCGCTCGTCACCCAGCCGAGCCTCCTAATGCTCGACGAACCATTCAGTGGCGTCGATCCCATCGCGGTCTATGATGTTCAGCAGATCGTGGTCAATCTTCGTAAGTCCGGGCTCGCCATTCTGATCACGGACCACAACGTTCGCGAGACGCTCTCCATCGTCGACCGTGCCTATCTGATTTTCGAAGGCCGGGTCGAGAGCGAAGGGACCAAGGATTTCCTCATCAACGATCCTATCAGCCGCCAGCTCTACCTCGGCGAGCGTTTTCAAATGTAAGCGAAAGGAAAGACGTGATAACGACCAACGCTCACCCAACCGTCAAAGTCACTGGCCGCCATCTCCAGGTCACCGAGGCGATCAGCGATTATTGCACGCGCAAGATCGAGAGCCTGCATCTCGACTATCCCAAGATCATCGAGGCGCACGTCATCCTCGAAGTGGAGAAATACCGGCACTCGGCCGAAGTCGTTCTCGTTTGCTCGAATCACATCACGATCGAGGCCTGCGAAGAAACCGACGACATGTATGCCGCGATTGATGCCGTCACCGACAAGGTCCAGCGGCAGATGCGGAAATACAAAACGCGGCTCATGCGAAAACACCGGCCGCGAAAAGATATCGTCCAGCATCTCGAAGAACAGGTGCTCCATGCCGAGCCGGTGGAAGAGGACGAGCATAACGAGCACGCCATCGTGCGGACCGAGCGGCTTCCGGTGAAACCGATGTTCGTCGATGAAGCGGTCCTGCAATTGGAAATGTCGCACCGCCAATTTCTGGTTTTCCTGAATGCTCGCAGCGCGCGCGTGAGTGTCCTTTACCGCCGGAAAAGCGGCGATTTTGGCTTGATCGAGCCGACGGCGAATTGAAAGGGATGAAGTGGAGAATTTTTGCGATCGCTTCGATCGCGACCGCGGCAGTCGCCAACATTTTGGCTGGGACGCCCGTCCCGGCGCCCGAGGACGTAGCGGCTCCGTCCTCTGACGCGGAGAAAACCGCGTCCGGCGTCGCGTCGAAAATTCTGACGCCCGGCAAAGGCACGACGCACCCCGCAAAGAACGATCTGGTCACGGTGCATTACAGCGGCTTGACGACCGATGGGAAAAACTTCGACAGCTCGTTGGCGGGCGGGAAGCCGGTGACGTTCCCGCTCGACAAAGTGATCGCCGGTTGGACCGAAGGCGTGCAGCTCATGGTCGCGGGAGAAAAGCGGCGGTTCTGGATTCCTGAAGAACTCGCTTACAAAGGGAAGGAAGGGCGTCCGGCGGGAATGCTGGTGTTCGACGTCGAATTGATTTCGTTCAAGGCGCCTCCTCCGAAAGAGACGTCCGTCGATCCGACCAAGGCGCCGGACGATGTGCAACGGGCGCCCGCCGACGCGAAACGAACGGGCACGGGACTCAGTTACAAGATTCTCAAACCGGGCACAGGTGCTCGGCACGCGGAAGCGACCAGCTCAGTCACCGTAAATTATTCCGGATGGACCACCGACGGGAAATTATTCGACAGCACGTACGCGCGCCACGAGCCGGCGACGTTCCGGTTGAATCGCGTCATTCCGGGTTGGACCGAGGGCCTGCAGTTGATGGTCGAAGGCGAGAAGCGCCGCTTCTGGATTCCCGAAGCCCTCGCCTACGCCGGCAACGGGCCGGTGAGCGGCGACCTTGTCTTCGACATCGAGTTGGTGAAGATCAACTAGAGACGATTCGCAAATTCCAGGGCGGCTTTGTCAGACGCCATGGTGAACCGGCGTTTCCCAGAAACGCCCTCCAAACTTTGAACGGTGGAAATCAGCGCCGTCTCGCGATAAAGAAGAAGGGCGATGGCCGACAAACCTTCAGCCCAGCCGATCTCTTCGGGAAGCGATCAGCGGAAGAACATCCCGGTCGTCACGGTGGAAAGCTTCTACCGGGCGCACGGGGAGAAGCTGCAACTGAAGCTGGAAGGAAAGCGCGTCGGCTTTGACCGCAAGATTCGGGAACCGACCATCAACCGGCCGGGCCTGGCGCTCTCGGGGTTCTACAATTATTTCGCTGAGAAACGGGTGCAGGTCCTCGGCGCGGCCGAGCAATCGTACCTGGAAAGTCTCTCGCGCAGGCAACGCGTCCTCCGCTTTCGCAATTTGTGCGCGCAAAAAATTCCGTGCCTGGTGACTTCGCGCGGCGCGCATCTCCATGCCGATCTGCTGGCGGTGGCGGAAGAGTTGCAGGTGGCCGTTTTCCGCACGCCGATGGTGACGATGCGCTTCATCAACGCGGCGACGATCGCGATGGAAGTCGATTTTTCTCCGAGTGTGACCGAGTTCGGGAGCATGGTGGATATTCTTGGCGTGGGCGTCTTGATTCGCGGCAAGAGCGGCATCGGGAAAAGCGAGTGCGCGCTCGGCTTGATCGAACGCGGCTACAGCCTCGTTGCCGACGACGTGACGCGGGTGACATCGTTCGAGGGCCGTGAGCTGATGGCGACCGCGCCGGACCTGACGCGTGACCACATGGAAGTGCGTGGAATCGGGAT
>JALYIN010000301.1 GCA_030775765.1 Verrucomicrobiota bacterium | reverse complement strand
CGTCCACGACGTAATGCGGTATGCCTAACGAGTGGGCCACGCTCCGGGCGTCCGCCACGGCCTGCGGACCGCAACATTTATCCTCGGCGCGCGAGATGCAGTCCTGCGGCCAGACCTTCATGGTCACGCCGACAACGTCGTATCCCTGCTGGCGGAGAAGATAACCCGCTACGCTAGAATCTACTCCCCCGCTCATGCCGAGCAGGACGCGTTTTTTCCCGGTGCTCATTTCGCTCGCAACGTCATGGCAGTGCGCCGCCGGGTCAACGCCGACCGCACCGGCACACTGACAAACGGGCTGTCCGCCAGGGTGAATCGCCAGGGAAACTCTTTGGCGCGGCTAATCCCGATCCGCGGATCGGTTCCGACGCGAACTTCCGCTTCGCTGCGCGGCAAGAGGCAACGCCGCGAGTCCGAGCAGATACTCAGCTCGTGATGGCGCTTCGTGATATCGAGAGCCTGCGCCAGTTTTCCCGGGCCGGAACAAAGCTGAAGCAGCTCTTCCACCCCGCGGCGCGCCCGCATGAGGGGCAAACCGCGCCGCGGTTCGAGGGCGCGAATCAAAATCAGGCCACTCCGTTCGCCGCCTTTCACCAGCAGGTTCAGCATCCAGTGAACGCCGTAGTTCATGTAAATGTAAATCGCACCGGCGTCATTGCGTTCGACGAAGGCGCGCGTGCTCGGACGGGTAAAGGTGTGGCAAGCTTCATCGTTCAACGTGAGATACGCTTCCGTCTCGACGATGAGGCCCGAGCATTTTCCCCAGACCAATTCCGTGCCAATGAGCTCACGCGCGCAGACCAGCGGGTCGCGTTCAAAAAAAGAGCACGGCAGAAAGGCAGGTTTCGCCACGACAATCAGATTGCGGAGCCAGCGGCAATCGTCGCCGCGTTACGGTTCGTAATAAACCGGGAGAGTGATGCTGCACTCCACCGGTTTCCCATCGCGGAAGGCCGGAATGAATGAGGCCACGCGGAAATCCTCCGCCGCCGCCCGTCGGAATCCCACCAGCGGCGGATACTCGGAAACTATCTGCAAATCTTTCAGGGCGCCAGTCGCATCGATTTTCATCGCCAATTCCACGATGCCGCTCAACTCCGCGGTCACGGCATCATCGGGGTAATGCAGGCCCTCAAATTTCGAATCTTTCCCGACAAAGGGCTGCGGCCCGATGAAGTCGCTTTCCTTTTTCAATTCCTCGGCTTCCTGGTTCTCGAAAATGCGCAGGCGCGGTTTTCCATCCACGACTTTGAAAGTGACGGTCCCGTACAAGAGGACGTCAACCCGCTCGTGGTTGTAAACCGCGGGAACAAAGAACGCTGTGTCCAGGCAGCTAAACAATTCTTTCTCGAGCAACGTCGAATCCGGCGATTGCCGGTAGATCCAAGTGTTCGTGATCACGCCTTCCTTGTCGACGGAACAGCAGAAAAATAGCTGCGCATCTTTTTGCCCGTCCCGGATCAACCCGGCGGTGTCCAGACGATTGATGACGGAGTTAGGGCCGGTGCCGAGAAGGGCCGGGCGATACTGTGGTAACTTGGCCGGGGCCGGAGTCGCTGAAGGCGTCCCACCGGGCCGCGATGTCGCAGAGGGCGATCCGGCCGGACGCGGCGTCGCGGAAGGTGACGCGGAGGAACGCGCCGCCGGCGTCGGTGAAGGTTTTACCTGCACCTGAACTTCGGCGGCAAAAAGAGCCGTGCCGGTGAGCAAAACCCCGGCTGTGGATGACCAAAATCTAAGCATGACTGCCTACGCAACGCAGTGCTCGCCCTTTGGCAAGGTCAATCTCTCCCCGGGGTGGGCGGGGGTCTTTCGCCGGGAAAGATCGGTCTATCCCATACTCGGCGTTGACCGCTCCCGATAAGGCTATTTAATATCAGCGTCCCTGGAAGCCCCGGAGCGCATAAGATGGAATTCACCTACGACGTTCCCGGTGCAGGAGACCTTCCAGCTTTTTGGCCTTCCTTCTTTTCCTGGGGAAAGCCAACCATCAAGACCCGCGAAGTCATCGGCAGCCAGGCAGTCGTAGCTGGGAAACGCCGTATCCTCGTGGTGGACGTCCACGGCGATAC
>JALYIN010000300.1 GCA_030775765.1 Verrucomicrobiota bacterium | reverse complement strand
GGCAGGACCACGAGAAGCGATCCGCTTTTCGTTTCGACATGGATCGGTTCCCGCACGTCGAAGACCCGGCGAGGCGTTTCCTGGGAGACGATCCCGGCTTTCTTGATCAACTCGACGTAAGGCCGCGCGCTGCCGTCGCCGATGGGCGGTTCGTTCGCGTCCATCTCGACGATCGCGTTGTCGACGCCCATGGCGGCCAGCGAAGAAAGGATATGTTCGACGGTGTGCACGCGGATCGAGCCCTCACCGATGGTGGTCGAGCGCTCTACCGTTTTCAGGTTGGCGATCGTCGCGTCGACGGTCGGCTCGTCCTGCAGGTCCCGGCGCTTGAACTTGATCCCGGAATCGACCGACGCCGGCAGCAACTTAAGGGTGACCTTCTCACCAGTGTGCAGCGATGTGCCCGTGACGCTGGCGCTGCGGGCAAGGGTCTGCTGAGGCTCGGAAGACATAAGGGCTTAACTAAACAAAGATTGCGGACGGTGACTAGTACGGTCTTGTCGGTTGCAAAGTAACAAAGGCGCGCCTTTTTGTTCTTCTTGGCGCAACTATGGCTCCCAAGACTCCGTTGAATGCTCCATGAAGCCGAACCAACAGCCGAACCTTATGAAACGAACCCCCAATGCGGTGCTCTGGTTCTGGGGCTTGTCGCTTACGCTTTCGATCATTTCGTCGACCGCCACGGGGGCCACGGTGAATCTAGCCTCGGACCGGTCCGACCTGCCAGCCGCGACGCCCTCGCCGACGCCGCTGCTGCCGCGAGTCGTCAAAGGTCCGATTCGGATCGAGCTTCAAACCGTTCTCACCGGCATCACTTCGCCAATGCAATGGCTCTCGGCGAACGACGGCACCGGCCGGATGTTCCTTGTCGAGCAAACCGGCAAAATCAAAATCTTCAACAACGGAACGCTGAACGCGACGCCGTTCCTGGACGTCTCGAGCCGGCTCGTCGCACTAAATGCGAACTACGACGAGCGCGGTCTGCTCAGCATGGCGTTTCATCCTGGATTCGCGAATCCCTCGAGTCCCGGATATCGAAAGATTTATACCTACACGAGTGAGCCGGTCTCCGGCACGGCAGACTTCACCGTGCCGATGAACGGCGCGTTCAATCACCAGGCCGTCCTCGCGGAGTGGCAGGTTTCGGCCGGCAATCCGGATGTGATCGATCCGGCGACGCGGCGCGAAGTAATGCGGATCGACCATCCCCAGGGGAATCATGACGGCTGCACCCTCGCGTTCCGGCCGAGCGATCATTACCTTTACATCTCGTTAGGCGATGGGGGCGCGGCTAATGACGCCGGGGCGGGCCACAACCCCACGACGGGGAATGGCCAGGATCTCACCACGGTTCTCGGCAAGATTCTACGCATCGATCCCCTCGCGCCCGCGCTCACGCCCAACAACGATTCTGTCAGCGCGAACGGCAAATACCGCGTGCCGATCTCCAATCCCTTTGTCACGACAACCCAGCCGGCCAATCGCGTGGCGGAGATTTACGCGCTCGGTTTGCGAAATGTGTTTCGTTTTAGCTTTGACCCGCCGACCGACAAGCTCATCGCGGGAGAGGTCGGGCAGGATCATGTTGAAGAGGTCAACCTCATCGAAGCCGGGAAGAACTATGGCTGGAACCGAAAGGAAGGCACTTTCCTGTTCAATTCGTCGAACGGAAACGTTTCGTTCGATCCGTCGCCGGACCCGGCCCTCACTAATCCGCTCGCGCAATACAGTCATGATGACGGCATCGCCGTTATCGGGGGGTTTGTTTACCGCGGCAACGCCGTCCTGGCGCTTCCGGGAAAATATATTTTTGGCGACCTCGCCTCGCCTGGCTCCGTGTCCGGCCGGCTCTTTTATCTTGATGATCTCAATTCTGGGGCTGTCCGGGAACTGCGAATCGGAAACCTGGAGCGGACGCTCGGCTTGTTGCTGAAAGGTTTCGGGCTGGATGCCAGCGGCGAAATCTACGTCCTCGCGGATACGAACATCGGACCGGCCGGAACGACCGGCCGGGTTCTGAAAATCATTCCCGCGCCTGCTTCGCCGGCGTTCGTGAATCTGGCCACGCGGATGCGGGTGCAGACCGGGGACAACGTTTTGATCGGCGGCTTTATCCTCATCGGCAGCGCGCCCAAGAAAGTGATTCTGCGCGCGATCGGGCCGTCGCTCGCAGTGAATGGACAGCCGTTGCCCGGGCGGTTAAGCAATCCGACGCTGACGTTGTTTGATGTGGCGGGGAACGCACTCGCGACCAACGACGATTGGATGAATAGCCCGCAGAAACAGCAGATCATCGACAGCACCGTAGCGCCCACCGATCCGAAAGAATCTGCTATCGTGGCCACCCTTCAGCCCGGGAATTACACCGCGATCATGAGTGGTGTTGGCAGCGCGACCGGCATCGGGGTCGTGGAGCTTTACGATCTCGATCAACCTGCGCCGGCGAACCCGGCCAACATCGCTACGCGTGGCTTTGTCGAGAGCGGCGACAATGTCATGATCGGCGGGTTTATTATCGGCGGCTCGCAGAACCGGACGGTGCTGGCGCGCGCCATCGGGCCGTCCCTGACGGCGGTTGGAGTGCCGAATGCTTTGCCCGACCCGATCCTGGAACTCCACAATTCCTCCGGCACGACCCTCGCGATAAACGATAGTTGGAGGTCCGATCAGGAAAGTCAGATCGTCGCCACCGGCCTCGCCCCCAGCGATGATCGCGAGGCGGCGATCCTTTCCACGCCGTTAGCGCCCGGGAACTACACTGCAATCGTTCGCGGCAGCGGCACTTCGACGGGAGTGGCCCTGGTGGAGATTTACCAGCTGCAGTAGCACAGTGGCGAGACGCCCGTGCTACATCTCCAAATGCGCCCAATCGAGCTCGACGCGCTGTTTCCGCGCGAAGCGATCGTGAAAAAATAGCTCCTTGTGCCGGCAACCGTGCTCGTGCACCAGCCGCGTCACTTTCACGTCGAAGCAGCAATACTCCGCGATCTCCATGATGCGCCCTTCGCGCCACCAGCGGATCGCGTCCAAGCCCGCCGCCGTTTTTTGAATCCCGAGCGTGGCGTGCGCGATCGCGTCCAAGCCCAGCCGATGCCCGAGCCGCTGCTCCATGTCGGTCATCAGGTCGGCGGTCCGAAGCTCCGCGACGAGATCGAGGATCGTGTAACCCATCAGCACCTGGTAATCGAAATTCAGAATGTTGAATCCCACCACGAGATCGGCGCGGCGCAGCCGCTCCACCAGCTGATTGACCTGCGCTTCGCCGAACACTTCGTAGCGGCCTGTCGCCGTGCTGAAAACAACGCCGACGGACATGCGCATGTCGCCTTTGCGCGCCCAGCCACCGGCGTCGTTCGCGGTGCGTTGCGTTTCGAGGTCAAAATAGACGATGTCGCGCGGCATCGCCGAATCTCAGCGAAGGCAGCGGGTCATTTCAATTCAAAACCGCCGCAATCGAAACTCATCATCTGATCCACGCCGGTGACGCGGAACTGTTCGACGACTGCACCGTCATCCTGGAAAATATCGAGCGCGTTCGCGTCGTGCAGCCACGGCAACGCGCGCCGCAACTCCTGGGTTTCACTGATGGTGCAGAGTGGCAAACCGTCCGCCGCTTTGAGGAAACTGCCGTCGGCGTCGTAGCCGACCATCATCTCGACGGTCACGCGATCATCATTTAGCAACGGGTTAGC
>JALYIN010000299.1 GCA_030775765.1 Verrucomicrobiota bacterium | reverse complement strand
TGCCTGGGGTCAGTAGCCGCCGGCCCGACGGCCCGCGGCTGGATCAGGCAAGACGCTGCTGTAATCGGGGGAGAACGGCGCCGGCCCTTTCATCTGCCTGTATTCCTCGTCGGTTATGAGCGACTGGTCGGAGCAGCCGCCGAAAAGAAGGCCACAGGAGATAAAGGCGAGGAGGATGGCGAATTTCATAGGCGCAATTCCTAACGTTCCGGCGGTTTGGGAAGGCTCTTGGCAAAATCGTCGCGCGTTCTGATTTCAGCCTTGGTCGGCCCCGTCGCTTGCGGGCCCTCGTGTGGGTTCGCGCAACCGGCCAACAATAACAACATCATGAAAACGAAGACAGATTTCATCGGTTTTCAGCTTACTCGGGTTCAAGCGCAGCGCTACCGGGGAGTGCCGCGAAGGCATTCACCTCAATGCCCAGGCAACGGCATTGGTTTTTGCAAATTGCATTTCCAGCAGGTGAACCAAGTCCAGTCCGAATCGACATGGTTTTGCGCGCCACAGTTGAAGCAGATCGCCACCGATTGCCGGCCCCGGCCACTTGCCTCTGGTCCACCAGTTTCGGGCTTACGGCCCTGCCCGCCTTTGTCGTTCGTATCCATTTGTTCGCCGACATTCTGCGCTTTTGCCCGGGCCCAATGCAAGTCTATGCGCGGCTCGACCCGGTGCGGAAATGCGTGCCCGAGCCGGGCGATTAACCCCACGCGCGGACGGCGCGGTCGAAGTGGCGCACCCGTGAAGATTCGAACTTCAAACCTTCTGATCCGTAGTCAGATGCTCTATCCAGTTGAGCTACGGGTGCTGAACGAGGGCTAATTTGCGGAGGAAGACCGAGCCGTCAATCGGGGCGCAGCGCCCTTCAAAAATTGGCTTGACCATTCCGGCACCGAATCCCCAGGATGCAAACGCGTAAAGTCCGTTACGCGCTTCCCAGAGCACGTCACCCTCTTTCCGCGCGGGAAAATCGCAAACCGGTATGTTTGCCACAACGCAGAAACGAATAACTCACTATGAAAATCAAATACCTCGCCTTAATTCTCGGCATTGCCGTCGTCGGCGTTTGCTGCATTTCTGGCGCTGAGCAGAAAGCGACTACCTACAAAAAGCGGATCTCCGCGGCAGACAAAGCGGCCATCAAAGAGCTCTTTAAGGGAGCCGACGCAAAGAACTATCGAATCGCATTCGATCACGGAAGAGACACGATGGGATCAAAGAAATTGACGCTGGCCAGCGTTAAGCAGGCGGGAAGGACCGGAGCCTTCCTCGTCGACGACGATATCATGATCTGCTGGAAAGGGACGGTGCCTTTCAAGGAATTTGAGGGACAGCTGGGCAAGGAGAAGATGCAGCGCCTCAATACGATCATGGCGAAATACCAGTAGCCGGTTCAGTTTGTGGGCTGGGTCCGCAAAGTCTTCGCAAGAGCCACGCGAACCCGCCCTAGGTTGGAACCAGGTAGTGGGGGCCGGTGGCACCGACCCCTGCTTCAGAGAAGCGTCTATCTCCTGGCCTTCGTTCACCTGGCTTTGGTGGCAGCCGTAATTTTTCACGCCGCCGATTCGTGGATTACCCGGGGCTGGTGGGAAAGGCCGCTGGGTTTTTGGGGCGGTGTCAACTTTTCCATGTGGCGTTTCGGCTTCTTCTCGCCGGATGTCGGGAAAAGCTCGGAAATTGAATTTAGAATCAATTATCGCGATGGGCGGGTGGAGAAGCTGAGCACCTTGTCCGGTTTCGATTTCTTTACCGCCAACCGCGAATCACTCATCAGGTTTTACGGTTTTAGGATCCACACGGCGGAGGATCCCGCCCTCCAAGATTTATGTGCGCGTTCCGTTGTCGTCCGGTTGTTAAACGAGCTCGGCATATCCGGGGATGTGGTGTCCGTGGACTATGCCCTGCGAAGTATTCGTTATCCCACGATGCAAGGGTTTCGCGCGGGCGAGCCGATCGAGACAACGGAATTCTACACCACTAACTTTGTTATGGCACCAGAGTGAGTGGAACGGCGGAGGAACACCCCTCCGGCCGCGAGATGCTCCGCGCCCGCGCCAAGGCTGGGGCGGTCAGGTTTTTTTGTGCTCCGCAATCTCCCGCGCCGCTGGGTGTTTTCCGGCTGCTGATGGCCGGGTTCGCGCTCTTCCAAGCGATCTTGTGGTATCGAGATTGGTCCGCGTTTTTCGGACCGGATGCCTGGGTGCAATGGGATATCTCCCGAGCGCTCGGCTTGGAATGGCAGCTTCACATGTTGCATGTCGCCGGATTCCTAAAACATTTCGGATTCTCGCCGGAGCAATCGGTAACGATTTTCTATTGGGCCTACGTGACATTTCTGGTGGCCCTGCTCGTGGGGTGGCACACCAGGGTCGCGGCCTTTCTCGTCTGTTTCAGCCACTACGTGATCATGAATACCGTCTCCATTTTTATTTATGGGCTGGATATCTTTCTGCAGATCGCGCTCTTCTACCTCTTGGTAATGCCGGTGGCGAAAGCGTATTCGCTGGATGTCTGGCAGGGGCGAGTTTCGAGCGCGCCTTCCTGGGGAGTCACCCTTTCACGGCGCGTGTTGCAGATTCATCTCTGCCTCGCTTATATCTCGTCCGGATTCGAAAAAGTGCAGTCCCCGGCATGGTGGAGTGGAAATGTCATTTGGCGGTCTCTGGTGCAGCCAGATTTTCGCCAATACGACTTCACCTGGCTGGCCCGTTTTCCCTGGCTGGCCATGCTTTCAAGTTGGTTTGTCATATTAATCGAGGCCGGCTATTGCGTCGCCATGTGGGTTCCGCGTCTGCGCGTCTTTTGGATGGCGGGCATCATCGTTTTGCACCTCGGCATTGCGCTATTCATGGGACTCGGTCTTTTCGGCCTAGTCATGATCCTGCTGTCGATTTCCGCTTTTGGGTGGGAAGTGTGGATCGACGCTAAAGACACAATGGGGCGGGTTTCCGTGAGATTTCATCCCACCGCGCCAGGGCAGCGACGTCCATTGGGTTTTGGGCGATAAGCCATCGCAGCTTGAG
>JALYIN010000298.1 GCA_030775765.1 Verrucomicrobiota bacterium | reverse complement strand
TTTCAGGTGGGCCGCCGGACGCGCAAACTTCCCTCAGCCCTGCAGTCACGGAGAGCAGCGCCGTCAAAGCGACACTAGTAAGTGTGCGAAACGAAATCATCATCCGCGTCGCGGGGCCTTCGTGGGCATAAGGATCCTCAAGTCTTCAATCAGGGAATCGATCTTGCGGAGATCTTTGCGCCGACCCTTCTCCGGTTTCAGCTTTCGCTTCCGGACATGGATCATTAAATCGCGCAGCTCATGGAGGCGTTCCCGCGATAGTTCTTCCACGGGGTGAAGCGAGCCGAGCGCGACGCGGCTTTCCGCCAAATCGATTTCGAGACGCGCCGCGTAGGCGCGGACAGTGGCGCGCAAGTCCCGCTGAAGTTCTTGCAGTTCCGTCTGGAACATCTTCACGGGTGATGTATGCGGGGAGCTCGATCGACCGCGCCGCTTCTCCACGATCGAGGTCACCTGATTGCTCCAGCGAGTTCCGGTGACCTAAATGGCGTCGGCGGATGGGCAGGGAAATGGAGTAACTCAATTTCGCCGTCGAAGTTTTCCACTAGCGCCGAACAAGTCTCCACCCAATCGCCGCAATTGTAATACGCGACGCCACGGATCTGGCGGATGCCGGCGCTATGAATGTGTCCGCAAACCACCGCTTCCACGGCATGGCGTTCGGCATAACGAACAATGGCCGCTTCGAATTCGCCGATGAAATTGACCGCGTCCTTGACCCGCTTCTTCGCGTAAGCGCTGAGCGACCAATAACCGAGGCCGAATCGCCTGCGGAAAAAATTGATCAGCGGATTTAGGCTGAGGAGGAACTGGTAACCAACGTCGCCCGCGAACGCGAGCCAGCGGGCGTTTTGCACCACCGTGTCGAGTTCGTGCCCGTGCAGGACAAGGATGCGGCGTCCATCGGCGGTCTCATGGATGGCGCTCGTTTGGATGGCGATGTGGCCGTAATAGCCGCAAAAACTGGCCACGAATTCATCGTGATTGCCGGGGATGTAAACGATGCGCGTGCCTTTGCGCGCTTTGCGGAGCAGTTTCTGGATGACGTCGTTATGCTGCTGCGGCCAGTAGATGCCGCGCCGCATCTGCCAGCCATCGATGAGATCGCCGACGACGTAGAGCGTCTCCACTTCGTAATCGCGGAGGAAATCGAGCAGGGCTCCGGCGTTACTGGCCCGCGAACCAAGATGCACGTCCGAGATCCACGCCGTGCGCAAACGCCGCGGGACTGTCGCCTGGACAATGCGAAGATTGCGGCTTGGTGCAGGTGTATCGAGATCCTCCATCACACTCGAAAAATAACAGGCCTGGGTAAGCGCCGACAAAGTGAGTTTTGTTACGTTTGTGTGGCACCGAGACGCTTCGCGACAAAGCGGCTCGCCTTTGTCGGCCCCCGAACATGTAGTCGCCGATGCCAAGGCGCCGCGCCATGAGTGCACTATTACGCTCGCCAGCTCCGGCGCTGGCTTACACGGCAAGATCAGCGCCGAATTCCCCGCCGAGTTGCCAGTCTCCATCGACAACACGGCCCTCCAAGCCGTGCCTGATTACCGATTGCGCCGCAGCTTCGCGATCAGGTTCTAAGTTTCCACCCGAACAGGCCTCAGAAAACGAACATGCCGATCGCGGCGGCAAACATCAAGAGTGTCGTCAGCCCAACGGCCAGCAGGCCCAGGGGGGAACTCGGCTGGTTTTGCATGATCTTGCGATCGGAGGCCACCAGCAGGATGCCGATAAGAAGAAAAGGCGCGAGCAATCCATTGATAATCGCGGTCCAGTAGAGCGCTTTGATCGGATTTACGTTTGCAAAATCCAGGCCGATCCCCATGAGAGTCGAGAGGATAACGACGCCATAGAAGGCGCGAGCGGCGGTAAATTTCGAATCGATCCCCTGCCGCCAGCCAAACGTCTCGGCGAATGCGTAGGCAGCTGAGCCCGACAGCGTAGGGATGGCAAGAAAGCCCACGCCAATGATGCCAACAGTGAAGAGGAGGTAAGCGAACTTTCCCGCCAGCGGGAGAAGTGCTTCTGCCGCCTGCCGGGTCGTTTCGATGTGGGTATTGCCGTGCGGGTGCAAGGTCAGCGCCGTCGTTAGAATAATGAAATACATGACCAGGTTGGAAAAAAAGGTGCCAATCCCAACGTCCATCTTACGCACCCGAATCTCGCGCCGGCTCGCACCCCGCCGCCAGGCCAGCATGCGCCGGCCGATCGCTTTTTCCTCTTCAACCTCCATCGAAGCCTGCCAGTAAAAAAGATAAGGGCTAATGGTCGTGCCGAGAATCGCCACCAGCATCGCCCATGCTTCGTGCCCCTGCGGCAGGGAGGGAATAAACGTGTCCTGCATGACTTTGCTCCAGTCCGGCCCAACCACGAACGCGGTGATCACGTAAGCGAAAAGAACGAGCGCGAGCCACTTCAGGATTTTAGCGAGGTGAAAATATCGGATCCAAATTGTCGCCACAGTGATCGCGATGCCGAAAAGGAAAACGTAATAGTGCGAATTCAGTCCCGTCAGCATCTCGGCTGCGTCGGCCATGCCCGATAGATCGGCGCCGATGTTAATAGTGTTGGCGATCAATAGCGCCACGGCCGCTACTCCGATGAGCCACCGCGGAAATTTCTTGTGCAACGCTCCCGAGAGGCCGATGCCCGTGACCATGCCGATACGCGCACACATGAATTGAACGCTAGCCATCAACGGCCAGGTGAGAAACGCGGTCCAGAGTTGCCCGGTGCCGAGGAGAGCGCCCGCGGCTGAGTAAGTGGCAATGCCGGACGGGTCATCGTCTGCGGCTCCGGTCGTTAGACCAGGGCCGAGATTGGAAAAGAATTGGAAGAGAAGACTCCCTTTCTTCTTGGCGGATTCTGTCGCCGGCGGCTTGCCGGTGCCATTGGGGCTTTTCATTTGCGTTTACTCGCGCGAGGGTTCTTGCGGCTGGAGCGTCTGCCGGTCGCGCGATTGGCCTTAGCCCCCAGGGACGCTTTGATCCTTTTCCTTTTTGTCCTACGCCCAAAGATGAAACGTATAGGTGAAGACAACGTAG
>JALYIN010000297.1 GCA_030775765.1 Verrucomicrobiota bacterium | reverse complement strand
TGCGGGTGTAGATCTAAATCGATCCGCCGGAGAAACCGACTGCGCTCCAATCGGAAATCTCGCCGGTGAAAATTTGTTCGACTTGTTTCTTCGTCAGGTTCTTGACTGGATTGGCCGCATTGACGATCACCGCGATGCCGTCAAACGCGACGGTCGTCTCTTTCAAGGTCACGCCCTTGGCTTTCGCGGCGGCGATCTCTTCGTTCTTCGCCGGCCTGCTGGCCATGCCGATCTGGGCCGTGCTGTCGATGAGCGCGGCGAATCCCGTGGTGGATCCTTCCGCGGCAATATCGAAAGTCGCATCGGAATGTTGCGCTTTGAATTGCTCGGCCAGTTGCGGCACCAACTTCGCGCCGAGCGTATCCGAACCTTTAATGACGAGACGCTCCGCCTGCGCCCCAGATCCAGTGATGACGCCGACAGCGGCGATGAAACTAATCAGGAATGTTTTCATGTCGTTCCTCAACGAACTCGACGGCAGCACGCAGGCCAAGTGACAATTGCGTGACGCTTTTACGCGTCAGTTCAGCTTGTAGGCTTCGACGAGCCCGATGCCAGTCGTCTCGTTCTTCCCGCGGAGGATCACTGAGTATTGACCCGGCGAGAAATTGCCAATGATGGCCGCTTCGCGGTCGTTCGCGGGGGCTAGGCCACTCATTTGAATCTCGGTTCGCTGACTTTGCTGCCAATCGTCATTGGTGGCGATGACGGCGCCATTGCCGTCGTGCAGTTCCAGCGTCGGATCGGCCAGCCGGCCGGTGACAGGGATCGAAGGCCCAAGACCGCGAAAGATCACACGGGAATATCGGAGCCGCTGAGGATCACGCCGCCGATCATGACGTCGTCGCCCGTTTGCACCCGGCCACGCGCTGAAAGGTTTAGCAATCGCGTACCGGAAGTTCGATCCACGTCGTACGCCTCCACCAGACTAATGCCGGTGGAGTTGTTCCTTCCTGAAAGGACGATGGTGTAATTCCCGGGATCGAGAGAGGCAACGATGGCCGCCTCGCGATCGTCCGCGGGCGCAAGGCCGCTATTCTGGATTTCGGCCTGCTGCGTCTCTTTCCAATCGTTGTTCGCCGCGACGGTCGTGCCATCACTGCGATGGAGCTCGATGACAGGATCGGGCAGCGTGCCCGGGATCGGCGCGCCGTTTATTTTCAAAGACGGACCCAGTCCGCGCACAACGACCTTCTTCTTCGCTGGCCCGGCGATGATGAAACCGCCGATGAGAACGTCGTCGCCGCTCCCCGCACGCAGGCGCGTTGAAATATTGAGCATCGTCGCGTCCGGAACGCGGAAGACATCGGTGATCGGGGGCGTGTTGATGGAACCCCCGATGGACGGCAGGCCGTACATCTCCTCGATGGTGCGCAGGAGATTGTAATGATTCATCGCCGTGCCGGTCGGCGTGATGAGTCCACCATCGAAGGGCCGGACATCGGGCGGATTGATGTTGGTTTCCGGATAGTTGCCGGGCTTGATCAGCGTTCCCGCGAATATGGTAGTGATCTGGTTCGTCGGCGTGTTGTTGGCGTCTTCGTCAAAGGTCACGATCAGCAGGCTGTTGTGGGTTTTCGCCCATTGGTAATAGCCGTCGAGAATGTTCGACTTCAACCAGGTGACACCCTGTGCGATTGAGCCATCGTGCATGTCGTTCTGCTGGTTCGGAACGACGAACGCGACGGTGGGCAGCGCCGCGTAGCCGACAGCGTCCGTCGGGAACGCGCTGAACGGCTGATTGCAGGAAAGCGGAACGTGATGATTCGCGGACGCGTCCGCCGCCTGCCAGTTTGCTACGGGATTATGTTTGCGCTCGTACTGGCTCTTCGCCGGATCGGTCGAGTAACTATCCCCATCGAATCCAACCGACGGTAGATTTTCCGAGTAAGTGGCGAACGTCAGGCCGCCGGCGATCAACGATGCGCCCAGGTTCGGCGTGTTGAACGGGAGCAGCGGCGAGAGCGGTTCCGCGAAAGTGCCGGGCCGGCCATCTTGGAGCACGCCTTGATGGTCCCCCGAGAACAGCTCCAGATAATTCGGCTGGCTCGGGTGCCGCAACGCATGCGATCCGCTGGTCACCGCGATCGGATCAGTCGCTGCGTTCACGATGTTCGCTCCTTCCGCGGCGAGGGCGTTGATGTTCGGCGCGGCGCTATTGCCAATGATTTCGCCAAACGAATGATTCTCCATGATCACGATCACGACGTGATCCGGATGCGGCAGAGCAGCGCGCACCGATGGCATGAGCGCGAAGGCCGCCGCCAAAGCAAGAAGTTCCCTAAACACCCGGTGCAAATTCACGTGTGCCTGGCCACTCAGTGCTTCGCTATCTTCGGCGGAAAAAGCCAGAGCAGTTTCCCGCAGTTCAGATCAGCATCGACTTCTACCAACGCGATGCCGGCTTTCGATAACTTGATTCGCGCGCCGGTGAGCTTGCCGACCGTCCGGCTAAAATCGGGCTCGTGCCCGACCAACATGAGGCTGTCGCCGCCGCGTCTTTTCACGAGCTTCTTCAGTTCCGAACGCCCGAATCCTGGCGCAAGTGATTCGTCCGCGACGCATTTCGCGTCGATGTAGCGAGCGGCAATCTCCGCCGTTTGCGATGCGCGCGGCAACGGGCTGGTCACGACCACATCCGGCTTTACACTCAAGTTGGCCAGGAAAGCGCCGACCTCGTGCATCTCTTTCTTGCCCTTCTCGGTCAGGGGCCGTTCATCGTCCGGCTTTTTCCAATCGGGCCAATCGGCTTCCCCGTGACGAAGAAAATAGATCAGCATATGTTTCAGATAATGTTCCAACGCGGCCGGCCGGTGCGTGGCTCATTCTGCCAGAGACGCGCCCCACCGGTGTAGGCGTTACGGTTATGACCGAGTTCCACGCCCCTGGGCAACTTCTCGATGCATTTTGCGTTGCCTCCTCCAAGCACGATGTAGTCGGCTATAAAAGATTTCTTCAGCGCGGGGACGACACGCAATACTTCGGCCTCCCACGCCTCTTCCCCAAGTGCTTCCATCCCGTCATCGCTCAACCAGGCTTCCAGAGTGCCATCCACGTAGGCAAGGTCGGAGAGTTCCAGGCACAAGACGGTGTGGTCCCACAAGAGCGCCGAGCCCAGGCCGGTGCCAAACCCGAGAAAAAGCATTCGCCCGCCGTGATAACTGCCGAGCGCCTGCAGGGCCGCGTCGTTCATGACTCGGACCGGTTTGCCAAAAGCTTTGCGAAAATCGAAGCGCCTCCAGCCTTTGCCGAGATGTTTCGGCTCCACCGCGATCCGCCCCTTTATCACCGGCGCCGGAAAGCCGAGAGCGATCGCGTCGAATTTCCAATCCGCGACGGCCGCTTTCGTCTTCGCGATAAATTGCCGCGGCGTGAGCCTGGGACCGGAGGGAAATTTCCGCCGCTTCGCGCGGCTGGAAATCATCAACTTGACGTTGGACCCGCCGATATCGATGACGAGAATTCTTTTCGCTTTCATGTCTTCCTGGAGTTGGTGGGGCTGATCGGAGTCAGGCGTGGTCCACGCTGGCGTTTCGACTTAGGAGCTTGCAGGCGCTGGCGTGATTTCTCCCGGAATTGCCACTGGGCCTGGACGCGAGGCTCCGTTCCCTCCGGCTTGAGGCGCCGGTAACTGCCATCCGGTTGAAGTTCGCGCGCCTTCACCCGGTCGGTCAGGAAATTCGGCAACACTTCGTTGATGACGCGGTCGCGCAAGGCGGGATCCATGATGGGGAACGCCACCTCGATGCGGCGCAGGAAATTCCGCGGCATCCAGTCGGCACTCCCGAGATACAGATCCGGCTGGCCGACGTTGGCAAAGTAATAGATCCGGCTGTGCTCGAGGAAACGGCCGACGATGCTGATCACCCGGATGTTCTCGCTCAGCCCCGGAATTTTCGGACGCAGACAACAAATGCCGCGGATGATCAGGTCGATGGGAACTTCGGCGCAGGACGCTTCGTAAAGCTTCTCGATGATCTCCTGATCCACGAGCGAGTTTAATTTCGCGACGATCCGCGCCGGTTTCCCGGCGAGGGCATGATCGCGTTCGCGCTCGATCATTCCGATCAGGCGTTCTTTCAGATCGAACGGGGCGACCATCAGCTTCTTCAAGCCGGGATAACCGGCGAGTCCGGTCAGGGTGTTGAATACAATTGAAACTTCCTCAGTCAGCTGCGGCTCGGCGGTGAGATAACTGAAGTCCGTGTAAGTGCGAGCGGTGCGTTGATGATAGTTGCCCGTGCCCATGTGGACATAGTGCCGCAGCCGGTCGCTGTCGCGCCGCACGATCAGCAGCATCTTGCAGTGCGTCTTCAATCCGACGACGCCGTAGATAACGTGCGCCCCCGCTTCCTCGAGGCGGCGCGCCCATTGAATATTGACCGCTTCGTCGAACCGGGCCCGCAATTCCACAATCGCCGTCACCTGCTTGCCCGCGGCCGCGGCATCGATGAGCGCCTCGACGATGGGTGAATCGCCGCTCGTTCGATAGAGCGTGATCTTGATCGCCAGGACTTGCCGGTCCTGCGCGGCTCTCTCGATCAACTCCACGATTGGATTGAAACTGTCGTAGGGATGGTGCAACAGGACATCCTGTTTGCGGAGGACCTCGAAGACATCCGCGTCCGGCGGCAGGGCTGGATCGAGCGCGGGTTGGAACGGGCGGTCCTTCAGCTTGGCGAACGCGTCGTTCGTCACGAGCGGCAGCAGGTGGGTCATGGAAAGGGGACCGTTGACCTTGTAAGCGTCCTCGTCGTTGAGATCGAAGAACTCGAGGAGCAGCTCGAGGAACTCTCTCGGGCAATCGGCCTCAAGTTCAAGGCGCACGGCGTCACCGCGGCTGGAACGTCGCAGCTCCTGTTCGATCGTGCGCAAAAGGTTCTCCGCTTCCTCATCGTCGATGTAGAGGTCGCTGTTGCGGGTGACGCGAAAGGCGTGCACCCCATCGAGGATCAAGCCGGGGAAAAGGTCGGCGATGTTATGTTTGATCAGCGCCGCCAGGTAGATGTAGGTCCACGGTTCGTCCGCGGTGCGGGGCAGGGTGATCAGGCGCGAAAGCACGCGCGGCACCTGCACGATCGCGTGCAACGGTTCCCCACGGCGTTTTGTTTTCGCGCGAACGAAAAGGTTGTGGCTCTTGTTCAGCAACTGCGGGAACGGATGAGATGCATCCACGGCCAGCGGCGTCAACAGGGGGAAGACTTCCTCCTGGAAGAATTTTCTGGCCCAGGCCGCGCGCTTGGCGTTGAGCTGGTCAACCGCCTGAATGCGAATACCGTTCCTCGCGAGTTCCGGCATCAGCTCCGAATTCCAGACCTCGTATTCCGTCGCCACCATCTCGCGGACGCAGCGCTGAATCCGGGTGAAGGTTTCGGTCGGCGAGAGCCCGTCCGGACCGATGTCGCTCGTCTCGCTCTCGATCTGCTGCTTGATGCCGGCGACGCGAATCTCGAAAAACTCGTCGAGATTCGAACTGAAGATGCTCAGGAACTTGACGCGTTCGACTAAAGGCTGCGTTTTGTCCTGCGCTTCCTCGAGGACGCGCCGATTGAATTCGAGCCAGCTCAGCTCGCGGTTAATGAAATTTTCCGGGGCGCCGATCGGCAACGCACACAGTTTCGGTGCGGCCGGCGGTGAATCGACTTCGGTTTTGGTATCTGGTGCTGGAGCCGATTGCATTTCGACACCATCGACCAATTATTTCGCGGCGACGAATGGTTGATGGCGAATGTCTTCCGCCGCCGCCGCGTAAACCGCGTCTTCCGCCATGTTGGTGGCGTGGTCGCCCACGCGTTCCAGGCATCGGCCGATGAAAATCAGGTTCAGGTAACCGCGCAATTGTTCCGGGTCCTCCGCCATCCGCTGGATCAGCTTTCGGCTGGCCATTCGATTCAGCTCGTCCAGTTCATCATCGCGTCGGATCAGGGCGCGGCCCAGATCGACATCTTCGCGGATGAACGCGTCGATCGCGTCCTTGAACATCGCCATGGCGTGGGAATACATCGGCTTGATTAAAGAGGTCTCCGGCAAGGCCGGATGCTGATTCAGCTTTCGCGCCCGGCGCGCGATGTTCGTCCCTTGGTCGGCCATGCGCTCGAGGTTCGACGAGAGCTTCATCGCCGAAACGACGCGGCGCAGGTCCGACGCGACCGGCTGAAACCGGAGCAGCAGGTCGATGCCGTCCTTGTCGACCTGCTTTTCGAGCTGGTCGATTTCCTCATCGTCGGCGATAGCGATCGCGCACATGTCGTCATCGCGCTGGAGTAATCCGGTGATGGCGCGGTCCAGGCTGCGCTCGGTCAGGCTCGACATGAGGAGAACGTTGTTGCGGAGCGAGGCGAGTGCTTCGTCGAACGTGCCAAGGATATGTTTTGTTTCAGTCATACGATGTCGCAGAGGATTACCCGAATCGGCCAGTAATGTACTCCTCGGTTTGGCGCTGGCCGGGATTCGAGAAAATTTTCGCGGTGTCGTCTACTTCGATGAGGCGGCCGAGATAAAAGAAGGCGGTGCGATCGGAGCAGCGGCCGGCTTGCTGCATGTTGTGGGTGACGATGACGATGGTGTATTGCGCCTTTAATTGCCGGATAAGCTCTTCGACTTTCGCCGTCGCGATCGGATCGAGGGCGGAGCAGGGCTCGTCCATCAGGACGATCTCGGGCTCGACGGCGAGAGCCCGCGCGATGCAGAGGCGCTGTTGCTGGCCACCAGAAAGTCCGTAGCCGCTGACGTGGAGCCGGTCCTTCACTTCGTCCCAGAGCGCGGCGGAGCGGAGACTTTTTTCGACGGCTTCATCGATCAACGTCCGTTTCGTGACGCCCGCGATGCGCAAACCGTAGGCGACATTGTCGTAGATCGATTTCGGAAACGGATTCGATTTCTGGAAAACCATGCCGACGCGTCGGCGGAGATCGACGACATCGACGCCGGGCTCGTTGATGTCCACGCCTTCGATCCGAATCGACCCGCGCAAGATGCGGGCGCCGTCGATGAGATCGTTCATCCGGTTAAGGCAGCGCAACAGCGTGGTCTTGCCGCAGCCGGACGGCCCGATAAAAGCGGTGACCGCGCGCGGCTGAATTTTGAGGTTCACGTCATGCAGGACGTGGTGGTTCCCGTAAGCGAAATCGAGGTGCTCGATCTCGATCAGGCCGCGCTCAATCTCCGGTTGGGGCGCCGACGTTGCGGTCGTTGGGCTTGCCGTCATCGTTGTGGGTTCGGGCATTTCGAGAAGACTCACCATGACAGGCGGCTCCGGCTTCGCTCCCGGAGCACGATGGAAGTTAACGCAATGAGCATGACAAGGAAAAGAAAGACGAAGGCGGCGCCGTACTGGACGCGCTGGGTGTATTCGTTCTGGGGGATCTTCGAGCTGACGACGTAAATGTGGTAGGGCAACGCCATCACGCCCTGGAAAAAGAAATCGGTGAATTTCGCCACCTGCCACGGCATCTCGTCTTTCATCGCGTAGGCGGCGGTGAACATGATCGGCGCGGTCTCTCCCGCCACGCGCGCGATGCCGAGGATCGACGAAGTCAGGATTCCCGGCAAGGCGTAGGGGAGCACGTTCTTGCGGACCGTCTGCCATTTGCTGGCGCCGAGGGCGAGCGAGCCTTCGCGCAGACCTTGCGGCACCGCGCGCAAAGACTCTTCGCTCGCTGTAATGATCGCCGGGAGCACCATGAGCCCGAGCGTGAACCAGCCCGCAATGAGCGAAACATTCCAGCCAAAGAAAATCACGAACAACCCGAAACCGAAAAGCCCGAACACAATCGAGGGAACACCGGCAAGATTAAGGATGGCAATCCGAACCAGTCGGATGAGCGGCCCGTTGCGGCTGTATTCGCTCAGGTAAATTGCGCTGCTGATTCCGATGCCGAGCGCGAGCGCCATGGACCCGATCACGAGCAACGCGGTGCCGACGATACAGGGCCAGATGCCGCCCGCTGAGTAGGCCACGCTGGTCGCTTCCACTTCCACTCCAGGATGCGCGGTTTTCCATTGCCGGAACTCGCGGTCGCCCAGCGTCATTTTCCTTCCCTCGAAATCGAAAACGTAAAGCGTCTGCGGCGGCTGGCTCAAGAACTCCAGGTTTACGAAAGGCGGTTTGCCCGTGAAAACCGTGCGTCCCCCTTTGATGCCGATGTCGAGGAAGATGTAGGTCGCCGCTGCCAGGACGAGGTAGGTGGCGATGCGAAAGAGCCAGAACAGCGCTACTTCGAGGAGTCGGCTACGCTTCCTATGTGTCCTATAGGTCATAGAGGTCCTATCCCACGCTCATCCGGAAACGCGCCACGAAACGTTGCGCTAGCCAATTGATTCCCAGCGTGATGGTGAACAGCACCAGCCCCACCATGAAAAGTGCGCGGTAATGGGTGCTCCCCCGGACCACTTCGCCCATCTCCTGTGCAATAATGCCGGTCATGGTGTGAACTGGCTGAAAGACCGCGCCGAGGCCCTGGCTGAAATCGGGAATAGCGATGCGGTTGCCGGCGCAAAGCAGGACCACCATCGTCTCGCCGATCACGCGCCCGAGCCCGAGCAGAATGGCGGAAACGATGCCGGAAAGGGAGGCCGGCACGATGACCCGCGCGATCGTTTGGAGCCGGTTGGCGCCCAGCGCGTAGGAGGCTTCCTTGAATCCGCGCGGCACATTGCGCAACGCATCTTCGGCCAGCGTGAAAATTGTCGGCACCGCCATGAGCGCGAGCAGACAGCCGGCGGTGAAAATGTTCAGCCGCTCACTAATTGGGAAAAACGAGACCCAACTGAACCACGACGATTGCGACGCGGCGCGGATGGCCTGCCCGACCACGGCAATCCCGAAAAATCCGAGAACGACCGACGGGATGGCGGAGATGAATTCGATGTACGGTTTGATTAATCGCTTCTCATGACGCGACGCGACCTCGCTCACATAAATCGCGGAGGCGACCCCGAGCGGTACCGCGATCAGGAGCGCGACGATCGAGACCATGAGGGAGCCCACGAGCAGCGGGATGATCCCGTACCAGTCCTGCCAGAAACTCGCCGTCACCCATTCGCGGCCGAAGAGAAACGAGCTGATCGACCGATACCAGGGAATCGGTTCGTCGGCCGACCATTCGCGCAGTTTCTTCGAAGCCGCCGGCAACGCCGCGAGATAATCGCGCGTCGCCATTTTCCACTGGTCGAAACTTTTCTGGTCCGCTGGATCAGGCAGCGGCGGTGCCGCCGCGACAAGGTTGTAAAGCTGCGCCGTCATCTCCGCGCTGAGCGATTCGAAACGACCGGCGCCTTGATGCAAGGCGAGAAGGGCCGCGGTGCGATCCACTTCCGGCACGACAATTTTCTGGGCGCCGTGGCGATCGCCGCTCCGTTCCAATTGCTTGCCTTGCGCCAGCAGTTCTGCCCGGGCGAAAAGCTGTTCCTTGAGCGCGCTGGCCTGCTCCGTCAGGTCGGAAACGAGACCGTGCAAG
>JALYIN010000296.1 GCA_030775765.1 Verrucomicrobiota bacterium | reverse complement strand
CGCAAAGTTGTCGCAAGCCGAGCAGATACTCCGGCGTTGCGAGGGTGATGCCACTTTCACCCTGGATCGATTCGATCAGGATCGCGGCAGTTTTCGGCGTGATCGCGGCGCGCATCGCCTCGAGATCGTTGAAGGGCACCTGGCGAAAGCCGTCCACCATCGGCTCGAAACCCTTCTTCACCTTCTCCTGCCCAGTCGCCGCGATCCCCGCCAGCGTCCGGCCATGGAACGAGCCGTCGGTCGTCAGGACTTCGTAGCGGCCTTCACCGTGCCCAAATTTTCGCGCCAGCTTGTAAAGTCCTTCGTTCGCTTCCGCGCCGCTGTTGCAAAAGAAACACCGCCCCGGTCCGATCAGTCTGACCAGCGCTTCCGCCAACTGCGCCTGCGGCTTGGTGAAATAAAGATTCGAGACGTGCAGGAGCTTTCGCGATTGCTCGAGAAGTGCGTCGGTGATTTCCGGATTCGCATGACCGAGCGCGCAGACCGCGATGCCGCCGCCGAGATCGAGATAACGTTTCCCTGCGACATCGAAGACATGGCTTCCCTCCCCGTGATCGAGCGCCACATCGAACCGCGCGTAAGTCGGAATGACATTCCGCTGGAACAGCTTCCGGATATCGCTGAGCCGGTCGACCTTCAGCGCTTTCATGTCGCCCTCCATCTCCATTTTCATGGGACGACCTCCGTGCCGACACCGGCATCGGTGAAAATTTCAAGAAGGATCGAATGCGGCACCCGGCCATCTACGAACTGCACCTTTTCGACGCCGCTCTGGATCGCCGCCACCGCGCTGTCCACTTTCGGAATCATGCCTTCGCCTATGACGCCCTTCGCTTTGAGCTCCGGCACTTCGCTCGCACTGAGGTGAGTCATCAATGATTCTTCATGGCCCGGCTTGCGCAGCAATCCGGGCACGTCGCTCATGAAAACCAGCCGCCGCGCCTTCAACGCAATGGCGGTTTGCCCGGCCGCGATGTCGGCATTGCAATTATAGATCTGGCCCCGCGGACCGCGAGCGGTCGGACTGATGACCGGCGTGATGCTGCGCCGGATGCATTCGCGCAGCGGCTCAAGGTTCAGTTCATAAACCTCGCCGACAAACCCGAGATCGATCGGCTTTCCCTTCTCATCGTTAGGCGAAAGCTTTCGACATCGGAAAATCTGGGAACCGGCGAATCCGCGGGCCTTGCCTCCGAGTTCCTCAATGGCCGCGACAATGTCCGGGTTGATCTCGCGGGAGAGAACTTCGTCCACGATTTTGACGGTAGCTTCATCGGTTACGCGTTGCCCTTGCAAAAACTTCGTCTTGAGCCCGGCGGCTTCCACCGCCCGAGTCACGGCTTTCCCGCCGCCATGGACCACCACGGGGTTAATCCCGACGGATTCGAGAAAAACAATCTCGCGCGCGACGCGGTGCCGCTCCGCCGGATCGGGCGAGTCCATGAAGCTGCCGCCGTACTTCACCACGAAGATCTGGCTGCGGAACCGCTGAATGTAAGGAAGCGCTTCGAGGAGCGTTCCGGCTTTGGTGATGATCTCCTGCATTAGTTAGATATTTTTTGGGCGAGCTCTTCTGTAGCCGCTTCGCTGTGCGAAGCGCGAGGGCGAACGCTGAGGCATGATCGATCTCGCGCGGCCCACAGGGCCGCGGCTACAGAAGAGGCTGAAGCTTGTCCCATGGTTATCCGCCGAGCGACTTCGGATCGCTCAGGTCGCCCTTATTAAATTCCACATATTCCTCCGTCAGATCGCTCGTGTAGAGCACGCAATCGTGCCGGCCCGCATTCAGGAAAATGTGAAGATCGAATTCCGGCTGGGAAACGAATGCTCCCAGCGTTTGCAAACCGACACGACTCGGCTGGCCGCGCCGGACCGCGAAGGTGATCTTTGCCTTTCCGGGCGAGCTGTAACCGACATCAACCTTCGCCTCGTTCACCAACGCATTCGAATAACCCATCGCGCAAAGAAGGCGGCCCCAGTTTGGATCGCCGCCGAACCAGCTCGTTTTCACGAGCGTGCTGTTGGCGACCGAGCGCGCAACGGCTTCCGCGTCTGCCTCGGTTCGCGCGCCCCGCACGCGCAAGGTGATGAAGCGCGTCACGCCCTCGCCATCACGCACAATCATCTTCGCCAGCTCGAGCGTGACGAAATCCAGAGCGCGCTGAAAAGTCTTGAGATCGACTCGCGGAGGATTCTTCGCCATTCCATTCGCGAGAATCAGGACCGTGTCGTTCGTGCTCATGTCGCCATCGACCGTGATGCGGTTGAAACTTTGCGCCACTGCCTTCTCCAGCATGTCTTTCAATAGCAATGGTTCGAGCGCCGCGTCCGTCGTGAGAAACGCCAGCATCGTCGCGTGCAATCCCGCCGCCGGTCCTCTGCCCGTTCGACTCATTCCCGGCTGAATCATTCCAGCGCCTTTGCAGATTCCGCCGAGCCGAACGCGGACACCGCCTAATTCAAACTCGATGGCGATCTCCTTTCGCCGCGTGTCGGACGTCATGATTGCTTCGGCGGCTTGACGCGCGCTCGATGGCCTTGCAGACAAACGGCGCGCCGCGTCCGCAATGCCACGTTTCACGTTCGCCAGCGGCATCGGCACTCCGATGCGGCCGGTGGAACAGACGAGCACTTCACGGGCTTTGATGCCAAGACTTCGCGCGGTGACCTCGGTCATCGTTTCAGCGTCCTCCGTTCCGCGAGCGCCCGTGCAGGCGTTGGCGTTCCCGGAGTTAACCACAATCGCGCGGGCGAATTTTCTCGCGGCGTTTCGGGCGCTCACTTTCACGGGAGCGGCGCAGACCTGGTTCGTCGTGAACATTCCCGCCACCGCCGCCGGGACATTGGACACGATCAAGGCGAGATCGTTTTTCCGGCCTTTCTCCGAACCCTTGCCGGTGCCGATGCGCTTGATGTCGCAAAAGACCGCCGCCGCCTTGAATCCCCGCGGCGCGCAAATGGAGCCGGCGATTTCTTTGAAAGTGTTAGTGCGAGAATTCATCTCCGGGGAGCGCACGCGTCTCGCGTGTGG
>JALYIN010000295.1 GCA_030775765.1 Verrucomicrobiota bacterium | reverse complement strand
GTCGATCGCATCGTCGTGCTCGAGCACGGACGCGTCGTCGAGCAAGGCACCGGCGCGGAGCTGGTCGCGAAAGGCGGCGTTTACGCGAAGCTCTATGCCTCCGGGAATTACGCATAATGAGCAACGTCAATAACGAGGGGCGCGTCGAGGGCGACTGGTGGAAGGATCCGATCCCGCCGAACGTCATTTTCGGCGAAGGCTTTTACTGCGAGAGCGCCCAGATATTTCGCCACCTCAAAAGCAAAGCGCCGCGCGCCGTCGTTCTGGGCGCTCACGTCTCCTGTTACGCCGGCTGTTCGTTCGCGGTCGGCGTCAACGGCAGCTGCATCGTTGGCGATTTCACTCTCATGAACGGCGCGCTCGTCATGGCCGAGGAACGGATCGAGATCGGCTCGCATTGCCTCATCTCGTGGAACGTCGGTATCGCCGATTCCGATTTCCATCCGCTCGCTCCCGCCCAACGCATCATCGACGCGCACGCGCTCGCTCCCTTCTTCAAGGACCGCCCGTCGCGGCCGAAGCTGCGCACCTTGCCCGTCATTATTTCCGATAACGTCTGGATCGGCATGAACGCCATCATCCTGAAAGGCGTAACCATCGGCGAAAACTCCGTCGTCGCCGCCGGCGCCGTCGTTACCAGGAGCGTCCCTGCCAATGTCGTCGTCGCCGGCAATCCCGCGGTCGTGACAAAAGAACTAACGTCCTAGCGCTTCCGAGGTCCTGGTCCATACCTTCCATGCAAGAACCAAATTATTTTCAGAGCGTTGCCGCCCTGTTCAGCGGCTTCGTGGCCGTGGTCGTTCTGTCCCTCGGCTGCGATCAGTTATTGCACGTTCTCAAAGTCTATCCGCCATGGGGCGAGCCAATGCCTCAGCCTGCGCTGAATGCGTTAGCCCTCTCGTATCGAATCGTTTTCACGATCTTCGGGAGCTACCTCACCGCGAAAATCGCGCCGCGCAATCCGATGCAACACGCGATGATTCTCGGACTCATAGGAACCGTTTTCGGAACGCTCGGTGCCGTGGCCACGATTCCGATGCACCTCGGTCCGGCCTGGTATCCGATTGCCATCGCGGCCACGGCGCTTCCGTGCGCTTGGATCGGCGGAAAGATGGCTTCGCAGTAGGTTGGGCGAAGAAGTGAAGAAAAAACGTCTCATCGTTATGGGCTTCATGGGCAGTTGTCCCATCGCCGGCGTCATCTGGCAGCATCTTCATTACATAGTCGGCCTGCAACGCCTCGGGCACGACGTCTTCTACATCGAAGACTCCGCCCGCCTTCCCTACAACCCCGACACCTTCGAGGTAAACAACGAGTTCGATTACGCCGCGCGCATGCTCGCGCATCTCGGCGCCGAGTTCGGCTTCGCCCGGCGCTGGAGCTTTTGCGCCCGCTACCTTCCCGGCAATCCCACCGCCGGCCTTCCCCTCCCCCGCATCCGCCAGCTTTATCGCGGAGCCGACGCCATCCTCAACGTCTGCGGCACCCAGGAATTCAATCCCGACCTGCTCACGAGCGATCGGATCCTCTACATCGAGAGCGATCCCGGCGTCGAACAGATCAAAGTCGACCAGGGCACCAAATCGACGATCAAATATCTCAAGCGCCATCATGCCATGTTCACCTTCGGCGAAAACGTCGGCACTTCCTCCTTTCCCGTCCCCACGCACAAGTTGACGTGGCTCCCCACTCGCCAGCCCATCGTCACCGATCTTTGGAAAACCGTTCGCCGTCCGAGCAGTGCTGCCGTCTTCACTTCCGTCGCCAACTGGTCCACCAGCGGATTGAAAGACATCGAGTGGCACGGCGAAAAATATCTGTGGAGCAAATCCCGCGAATTCCTTCGATTCGTCGCCGCGCCCAAGCGTGCCGGCGAAACCTTCGAACTCGCCACCGAAATCAAGGACGAGAAGACGCGAGAAAAATTCCTGCGCAACGACTGGCGCTTCCGCCTCCCGCACGATCTCAGCGCCGACTACCGCCTTTACCGTGATTATATCCGCCGATCGAAAGGCGAATTCACCGTCGCCAAGGACCAATACGTTAGATTGAACA
>JALYIN010000294.1 GCA_030775765.1 Verrucomicrobiota bacterium | reverse complement strand
CCTCTATATCGGCGTAATCCTTCTCGCGATCGTCGGGTTCGGCGTCGTGTTGTATTTCTCCACGTCGAACACCGTCCTGCAATCGATCGTCCCCGACGAAATGCGCGGTCGCGTCATGGGCATCTGGGCCCTGATTTTTGGCGGCATGATTCCGCTCGGTAGCCTCGAAGCCGGCCTCATGGCCGACGCCGTCGGCACTCCTGCTACCATGGCGATCGGCGCGTTGATCTGCGCCCTTGCCGCCTTGGTTACGTTAAACGTCATCCGCAAACGCGAAGCTCAGTTGGGCGCCGCTGCGCCGCGCGTTGGAGCATAGGCATCTTGTCCGCCTTCATCGCCGCCATCCAGGCGAGCGATGGCAAATTCTATCGCTACCCGATGACGATCCGGTTCATTCAGCAATTGTAGCAACATCGCTCTGTGGACGCACGAGTCCCCGGACAACATGATATACGTGATTCGCGTATATGGCCGGCATCCGGCTCGTCAGTTGATTAGCTGGGCGGCGGCGATGCCAGGATCGCGAGTGGCAGCGCCTTTTTACTGGCAAAACGGCGTTGACGGCGGCCTCACGAAAGAGCGGGATGCCCGCATGAAAACAAAAAAGATAGGGTTGATGCTTGTAGTCTCGTTAGCAATCGCGGCGGTCTCTCTGGCTGCGGATGACCCGATGATGGGCACGTGGAAGTTGAACGAAGCGAAGTCAAAACTCGCGCCGGGCGCGCCCAAGAACACCACGGTCACCTACGAGTCGGTTGGGGATCAAATCAAGGTGACGGTCGACGGCACCGATGCGGACGGGAAAAGCAGTCACACCGTCTGGACCGGCAAGTTCGACGGGAAAGATTACGCGGTAACGGGCGATGCGACCACCGACATGCGTTCCTACAAAAAGGAAGGCAAGGACACCTTGCAAATGACGAACACCAAGGCGGGCAAAGTCACGGTGACTGGAACGGTGATTGTCGCCGCCGATGGCAAGACTCGGACGGTCACCACATCCTGGACGGACGCAAAGGGAGCGAAAGTCACCAGCACCGCGGTTTACGACAAGTCGTAGACGCCGCTCGCTCACGTAGCGATGGTTCAACGCCAGTGTCGGAGCACGCGATGCTCCGGCACGGCAGTCGAGTGATCGCTGGTGGTCTTGATTAGTTCCCGGCGGCGCAGGAGCTCCAACGCGGTTTGGACCGCGCTCTTCGATAGGCCGGTCGTTTCCGCGAGGGCGCGCAGGCTGGCAGCGACCGGTTTCCATTTCTGCCGGGCGGCCATGCCGAAGAGATACAGGTAAACGAGGTAGGCCGCCGGCTGGCGATCGTGGCCGACGATGTCGCGCATCAGGACGTCGAGGACATAGTCGTCGATCGGAACTGTTTCACGGAATCTGGGCACGAGGAAAAGTAGGAAGGAAGAAGGCAGAATTAGGAAGCCAAAAACAAACCGCTCTATACCGATAAACGGACAGCGGTTTCTGCGCGAGAACGCCAATACAGGTGGACGCTCATGCGAAGCGGACTTAAGTCGGCGCCATGATCAAACAAATCAAATTCGTTAGTATCCCAGTCGCCGATCAGAACCGGGCCCTGGATTTTTACACGGAAAAACTCGGGTTCACCATCATCACGGACCAACCATTCGATAAGAAACAGCGCTGGATCGAGCTGAAGGTGTCAAAAGCGGAAACGCGAGTCGTGCTCTTCACCATGGAGGGCGATGAGAAACGCATCGGTTCGATGATGCCGGCCACGTTCTCGTGCGACGACATCGACAAGACGTACGGGGAACTGAAAGGGCGCGGGGTCGAGTTTGAAGGCCCGCCGCAGAAACAGCCCTGGGGCAAATTCGCGATGTTCAAGGACAGCGAAGGAAACCGTTTCGTTATTTCAGCGGATTAAGCTTTTAGAGGGAGGGGCGCTGTCCCGTCCAAATCGTGGGTTATCGCCGCGCCTGATCGAAAAACAGGGCCGAAAGAGCTTCGGCGGCAAAACCGATAACCGCACCAGCGAGAACATCGAGCGGCCAGTGTTCGCCTTTGGCGACGCGGCTGATACCGATCGCAACGGCGGCTGCTCCGGCGGCGGCGCCGGCTTCGGGCACGTGGCGGGCGAAAGCGCGGGCGGCGGCCACAGTGCAGGCAATGTGACCGGAAGGAAAGATTGCTCCTTTTTCCGATCTGAACCGCCGGGTTCAGCTTCGTAATCGCCGTCGTCGAGCAGTGCCTTCGGGCGCGTCCGGCGCACCAACTTTTTCGCGATTCTTTTCGTCAGGTCGGCAGCCCCGATTGCAGCCAGCATGGCGAGACCGGTATCGGAGAGCCGCCGGTCGCGCGAAACGACCCCAACAGCGAGCAGGCCGGAAGAGAGCGCATAGAGCGGACCCTGGTCGCCGAGCTTGCCGGCTTTTCCGGCGGCTTTGGCGACGGGATGATGACGATGCTTCGCGATCTTCTTCCCGAGCGTGATGTCGGCTTTCTCGAGATCGGTCGCTGCCGCGACGTCGTCGTTTTGATTTCCAGCCTCAGCGGACATGAGCGGGCACGATGGATGCGCGTCCGCGCTCCGTCCAGAGGCGAATCCGATTATCTACCAGGGAATCACTTTCCTATCCTTCACGAACTTGCCGGTGAGATCGTGCGGCGCCTCGGTCGCGAGCCAGACGATGGTGGCGGCCCCTTCGCCGACGGAACGGGTGGCGTTCTCACCGCCCATCTCGGTCCGAACCCAGCCGGGACAGACGCTGTTCACGGCGCACTTCGGCAGCGCGGCTGCGAGTTGCACGGTGACGCCGTTCAACGCGGTCTTCGAAACGCAATAGCCTGGCGCCCAGCCATCGGCGCCCTCTTCGAGCTGGCCGCCGCCGCTGGAGACGTTCACGATTCGGGGCGCCTCGCTTTTTCCCAGGAGCGCCGCGAACGCCTGCGCGACGAGCCACGGCCCGAGCGTATTTGTGCGCAGCGTCGTTTCGAAAATGTCCGGCGTAATAGTCAGCGCGGATTTGTCTTCATCGAGCAGGATACCGGCGTTGTTCACGAGCACATCGAGATGCTCGCATTGCCGAGAAAGTTCTTCCGCCGCCGCGCGAATGCTTTTGGCGTCCGAGATATCTATTTTCAGAAAAACGACGCCGCCGTCCCCGCGCAGTTTTCCCGCTGCCGCGCGCCCGGCTTTTTCATTCCGCGCTCCGAGAAAGACTCGAAAGCCCTGCCGCGCGAGTTGTCGCGCCACTTCAAACCCAATGCCTTTGTTTGCGCCGGTCACCAAGGCGGTCTTCTGATTTCTCATGGCGCGGGCGGCTTCGCTGCAGTGATCCATTTCGCGTACCAATCGAGGTAGCGCTTATAGCGGTCGATGATGTAGCTCGGCTTTTTCAAGCCGTGGTTTTGGCCGGGATAAATCACGAGCTCGGTCGGGATGCCCTGAGTGCGCAGGGCTTGATACATCTGCTCGCTGTTGAGGAGTGGGACGTTGAAATCGGCTTCGCCGCAGAGGAAGAGCGTGGGGGTTTTGATTTTGTCCGCGTGCAAAAACGGATACGAAAGGCGGGTCCAGGTTTCGGTGTTCTTCCACGGAACGCCGAGTTCGTTTTCGTAATCGAGGATGTATTGGTCGGTGCCGTAGCCGGCGAGGACATTTGAGATCGACGCGCCGCTGGTGGCGGCTTTGAAACGCGTGGTGGTGGCGATGAGGTAGTTCGTGGAAATGCCGCCGTAACTCCAGCCACCGACGCCCAGTCGATCGGGATCTGCGAGGCCGCGCGCTCCGGCGTCATCAACCGCGGCGAGATCATCTTCAACGTCGCGATGTCCCCAGTCCGCGTAAATCCCCATGGCGAATTTCTCGCCGCGCCCGGTGGAACCGCGCGGATTCGGCATGATGACGGTGTAACCGTTGGCCGCGAAGAGTTGCGCGTCGAAACTGAATTCGCAGGCGTACTGCGATTGCGGTCCGCCGTGCGGTCGGAGCAGCGCGGGTGGTTTTATTCCCGCGGCGGGAGCGTCGAGCGGATTCACGATGAAGCCGTGGATCTCGGTGCCGTCCACGCTTTTGAATTTCGTCTCGTCAGTGCGCGCCAGTCGAAGATCTTTCAGGAACGCTTCGTTGTGTTTCGTGAGATCGCGGAGACTACCTTTCTCCACTGCGAAAATCTCGTACGGGCGATCGGGAGTACTGGCGCGCACGACGACATTTCCGTCGCGGCTTACATCGTAGGCGGTTATTTTCCGTCGACCGTTTGTGACAGGCTGAGGCGCGCCGCCATCGACCGGCACCCGAGTGAGGTGCTCCGCGCCGTCGTTTTCAATCACAACAAAGATAGATTTTCCATCCGCAGCCCAATGCGGCTGGACCACGTTGCGGTCTAGCTTTTCAGTCAACCCTTTCGCCGGCCCGCCCGCCGCCGGAATGATCGCAAGCGAGTGGACGGCGTATTCGATTTTCTTCGGATCGCCGCCGTGGATGTAAGCGATCCATTTCCCATCGGGGCTCCAGGCCGGCGCGCTATCCCAGTTCGGATCCGGATCGGCTTCAGGCGAAGTGGTGAGCTGACGTTCTTTCGCTCCGGGTTCGGAGCCAATCACCCAGACATCCCAGTTGTCGGTCCGGTCCGGGTCGTCGCCGCGTTTGGTAACGAACGCGATCTCCTTCCCGTCCGGGGACCACGCGGGCCAAACTTCATCGTGTTTGCCTGAAGTAAGCGGCTCGATCTTGCGCAACGCGAGATCGAGCAATTGCAGATGCGAATACCGCTCCGTCAGATAACCGTCAATGTCCTTCTTGAAGAACAGGCGGTTTATGACGAGCGGAGGGACCGTCTTTTTTTCTTTCTCTTTTTTCTCGGGCTCGCGCGGATCGGGATCGTGAACCACAAGCGCAATCCGCTTCGAGTCCGGCGACCAGGCGAAATCGTCCACGCCGCCTTTGGCATCGGTAAGTTTCTCCGCTTCGCCGCCGCCGATCGGAAGAATCCAGAGCTGATCGTTTTCGTTGTCGTCTTCGCGGCCGGAAAGGAACGCGATCCATTTTCCATCCGGACTCCAGCGTGGATGTTTCTGGCCTTTGTTCCCGAAAGTCAGGGCGTGGCTCTCAGAGCCGTCCCACTTCGCGAGCCAGAGATTGCCCGGCCGTTTGTCCTTCTCCATGTCGGCGGCCTTAACGACGTAGACGATGAAGTTGCCGTCCGGCGAAATATTCGGCTCATCGACTTCGCGCAATGCGGCCCAGTCGTCGGGTTTCAGAGTGCGTCCGGCATCGGCCGCAAACGAAATGCTTGCCGCAAATGCGGCAATAACTGTGAGCGCGAAGAATCTAATGCGCCGCATTCCGGAAAGAATTACCGCCGGCGCCGGCCGAAGGAATAGCCGCGATGCGTGCGGCCACCGCCGATCGCCCGCTTACCGCCGGTGGTTGATTCGGGCTCGAAGAGCGCGGTGTAGAGATACGGGAAGCCATCCAGTTTCAGTCGCGGAATTTTCTGTCCCATAAAGCGCTCGATCGAGTGGAGGGACGCCAGCTCTTCGCCGTTCATCAGGGTGAAAGCGTCGCCGACGTTTTGGGCGCGGCCGGTTCGGCCGATCCGGTGCACGTAGTCTTCGGGATGTTCAGGCACATCGTAATTGATGACGTGACTGACTCCCGCGATATCGATGCCGCGCGCCGCAATGTCGGTTGCGACCATGATTTCATATTTACCGCTCTTGAAACCTTCGAGCGCTTCGACGCGCTCGCGTTGGGTGCGGTTCGAATGCATCACCGCAACCGAATGTCTCCCCGCCTTCAACTTCACCGCGATCTTGTCCGCACCGTGCTTGGTCCGGCTAAAAATGAGCGCGCTGTCAAAATTCGTGCGCTCGAGCAGCGCCATGAGCAGCTCGAATTTTTGCTCCGCCGCTACCGGATAAACCGCGTGCGTGACCGTCTCGGCCGGCGAACGTCGCGCGCCAATTTCCACTACTTGCGGTTCGCGCAGCACCCAGGCGGCCAGTCGCTCGATCTCCGGCGGCAGGGTCGCGGAAAAAAGGAGCGTCTGCCGGTCCGTGGAAATTTGCTCCACAATCCGGCGGACATCGGGGAGAAATCCCATGTCGAGCATGCGATCGACTTCATCAAGGACAAGAATATTCACGTGGCGGAAATTGAGCGAGCCTTGCTCCAGCAAGTCGAGCAGGCGACCGGGAGTGGCCGTGACGATGTCCATGCCGCGCGCGGCTTCCTCGCGTTGTTTGCCGTAGCCGACCCCGCCGTGGACGACGGAGACCCGGAGATCGGTGAAGCGGCCGTAATCACGAAAAGCGGTTTCGACCTGGGCGGCCAGCTCCCGCGTGGGTTCCAGGATGAGACAGCGAAAATCCCCGTGCTTCGCGAGCAGCGTGAGAATGGGAAGCGCGAACGCCGCCGTCTTGCCGGTGCCGGTTTGGGCGGTGCCAATCAAGTCCTTGCCGGCGAGAACAATTGGGAAAGCGCGAAGCTGGATCGGAGTCGGTTCGGTGAAGCCCATCGCCTGGGTGCCGCGCACCACTTCCGTCGAGAGGCCAAAATCTTTGAATGACACGGGGCGAATCTACTCCGGTTGAGGCATCACACAACGGACACACAGCGGCCTAACAGATGAAATGAAATTTTGTAAACGTTGTGAGCCTTCATGACCTTTGTGCGAGGATCAGCCATGGCGAAACCGCTTCAAATACTTGTCCTCGCCGACACGCACGACAAGGTGCCGGCAAATCTCCAGGCGCTCGCCACCGGCGCCGACGAAATCTGGCATCTCGGGGATGTCTGTGCTCCGGCAATTCTGCAGACGATCGAGACGTTCGGGCCGCCGGTGACAATCGTGCGCGGAAATTGCGACGGGCAACCTGACTGGCCGCTAGTGGTCGACCTGAAGCGGAACCGCGTTCGGTTCCGCCTCGTTCACATCCCCCCGGATCACGCACCAGACGGCGTGGATGTGGTTTTGCACGGCCACACGCACGTGCCGCGTGATGAACGCGTGGCGGGAGTGCGTTTCCTGAATCCAGGGTGCGTCACACGTCCGAATCGGGGAGCTGCGCCGAGCGTCGCCTACCTGGAGATCGCTCCGGATGGGGGACTGACGTGGCGAACGGTTCGGTGTCGCTGATTCGTCAGGCGTTATCCGCCGAGCCATCCGCCGATGACGGCTGGGGCACGACGATGGCGAAGGTTCGCGGTGTTTCCACGATCACGCTGACGGAAACCACTTCCGGGAACTTGACTCCCAGGAATTTCTCGAGCGTTTGCCGCGTGCGCATGGAGACGTCACGAGCGAAGACCGGGTCCTTTTGCGCTTGTTCGATGACTCGCCGGTGGATGGCGTCCCGTCCTTCTTTCTGAACCAATTGCCCGATAGTGTGCCCGGTTTTCATAGCCCGGAGGTAGCCCGTCGAGAGTGAAGTACCGACGGCTCCGCCGCCACCGGATGGAACATAGTACGTGGTATGGCGAATGCCGAGACTGTTGAAAACGGTGGCTCGCGGATACAGGCCCTTGGCATTGATTACCACTCCGTCGGCGCTGTCGATGAAGAGGTAGCTGCACGCATCCTTGCTCATCGATCCGTCGCTAAAGGGTCCGGCGCTGGTGCCAATATTGTATTCCACCGTATTCCAGCCGCTGCGATCGCCACAGCCGGAACCGTTGTGCCAAGTCCAGGTGTTGTAATAACCCGGATTATTGGCGATGAACATTTCGTCCCAACTCACGGGCGGATCGCTTTCCTCTCCGCCAGGCATCACGGTGTCCGGGGCCCAGTGAGTGATAACGAAATTGGCGATCATGACGGTCTTCCAGACCTGCTGATCGAGCGCAAAGAGTGCGGTCGCGGCCAGGGTTTCGAATTGCGGATCTGTTTCTGCCGGAAAGGTTATCGTCGCGAAATCCGAGAGCGTGCTGGTCTTCCCGTTGTAGGTAAACTGCGTATTCCAAGCCTGAGCGACGCTCTGGTAATATTGGGCGAGCTGCTGGTCGATAGCCAAGGAAGTCGCCTGAAGCCGGGTGAGAAGGCTGGCGAAGGTCGTGTTAAGGTTGGGCGGCGTACTTGTCGCCCACCAGGCGACCATTCCCGAGAGGAACGAAGCCGTAAAATTGCCAATCGGGCCCAGCGATCCCCCGACGGCCCAGAAGACGCCTTCGAGAATGTTGAGTCCGATGGTCAGGCCAGGGTCGCTACTGTCC
>JALYIN010000293.1 GCA_030775765.1 Verrucomicrobiota bacterium | reverse complement strand
AGTTCAATGACCTCCATCCGATCGCGCAACGGCGCAGGAATCGAATCGAGCACGTTCGCCGTGCCGATGAAAAGCACCTTCGAGAGATCGAAGGGGACCCCGAGATAGTTGTCGCGGAATGAATTGTTCTGCTCCGGATCCAGCACTTCGAGCAACGCTGAGAACGGATCGCCTTGATAACTGGCCGAGAGTTTATCCACCTCATCCAGCATCAATACTGGGTTGCGGCGGCCCGCCTTTCGTATGGCTTGTACGATATTGCCCGGCAGCGCGCCTATATAGGTGCGCCGATGGCCGCGAATCTCCGCCTCATCGTGCACGCCGCCAAGGCTCACGCGTCCGAATTTCAATCCGATCGCTTTAGCGATGCTTTGCCCCAGCGATGTTTTGCCGACGCCCGGAGGGCCGACGAAGCACAAGATTGGACTACGGCCTTCAGGATTGAGCTTGCGCACCGCGAGGAATTCGAGAATTCGGCGCTTGATCTTCGTCAGCCCATAATGATCCTCGTCGAGTATTTTGCGCGCTTGCTCAATATCCAGCTGCTCCGGATCGAGCTTGGACCAGGGCATGGCGATCAGCCACTCGAGGTAGGTGCGCGTCATGGAATATTCCGCTGCTTGTTCGGGCATCCTCTCCAAGCGATTGAGCTCGCGCAGCGCCTGTTCTTCGGCCTCGGGCGGCATTCCTGCATCCTTGATCTGTGCCTTCAATTCCGTGAGTTCCGCTTTCGAGCCGTCCGTCTCACCGAGCTCTTTCTGAATTTGATGCAGCCGTTCGCGCAATACCGCTTCCTTCTGCCGGTCATCGAAGGCCTCGCGCGTCTTCGCATCAATGTCCCGCGACACCTTCAATACCTCTATTCGGCGGCCGAGCAGGGTCAGCACTCGGTCAAGGCGTGCCTTCAAGTCAAAGGTCGCCAGGATTTCTTGCTTGTCGGCGATTTTCAGATCCATGAAGCTCGCGATCATGTCGGCGAGCGCTGGAATGGATTCAATGGCGCGAATTGCATTGGCCAATTCGCCCGGTGCCTGCGGCAGCAGCTGCACGGCTTCCATGGCTTTTTCACGCAAATGCAGGCCCCGCGCCTCGATTTCTTGATCGAACACGGTGGCCTCGCTGTGTGGCTCGACGCGTGCCACCAGGAAGGGCTCTCGGCTCACATAGTCCAAACAGGTGAAGCGCTCTTCGCCCTGGACAATCAGATGATGGGAGCCGTCTGGGGCGGTAATGAAACGTACGATCGAAGCGGCGGTGCCCACCCGGTGCAAGCCCTCGGGGGAGGGGTCCTCGACGGTCGGGTCGTTTTGCAGCAGTAGTCCTACGCGGCGCTGGGTGCGGACCGCTTCTTGAGCGCCCGCCAGCGCGGCCTTGCCGGCGATGGCTACAGGCAACACCACGCCCGGGAACAACACCGTGTTGCGCACGGGCAGAATGATCAATACGTCTTCAGCTACGCCGCTCATGCGTCTTCCATCCGAAAATCCTCATCCCGCCTGAGGCTCAAATGCAGGTAGCCGTGTTCCAGGCGGCGCTCGGTCAGGACATAGCGCCCCGGCGGCAAGTCGATACGCCGACGCATGCGGCCATAGGGAATTTCCAAGCGCACCACCCCCATGAAGGCAGCGGCGGCGGGGGGCGGCACGGTGGTATCGATTTGCAGGCCGGTGGGGGTCATCTGTACCGCCACTTCCTCCGGGCGGGCGCCCGGCAGGGCGACGATTACGCGCACTTGCGAACCGTCCCCGAAGATATCAGTTCGCGGTTCCCACACATGCCGCGAAGCGGGGGTGGTTACCAGGTCAAAAAAATGCCGATGCTTGCGCTCAGCCTGCTCCAGCAGCGCGCAGGCTTCGGCCCACATCCATGACTTTCGCCAGTAGGTATACAAAGTGAATGCGGGCGTGCGCATAAAGTTCAAGGGCGCGGCGTCGGCCGCTCGGCGACCCGCACAGTATAGCCGCCGGATTTCTCGTCTGCCCTCAAGGTCAACAAGCCGCGTTTCTCCGCATCCGCAAGCATGTCGTTGAACGACCTGAAACCGTAGAAACGCTCATTAAAGCCGGGTTGGCGCCTTTTGATTGCCTGTTTGATCATCGAGCCCCAAATAGGCTCGCTTCCGCCCCGCTCTTCGGTCAACGCTTCCAGGGTTTCGACGATCAACTCGAGCGCGTCATTCAAGTCGGGCCCTTTCCGTTCACTGGGGGTGCTTCCTGCGGTTACCGTTGGGTTCTCTGAGGCCACCGGCGAACGGGTTGCGGCGCTGCGGCGACGCATTTTCGAGGGCTCCTTGCGCACCAAATCATCGTAGTAGATGAATTCATCGCAGTTGTTGATAAAAAGATCCGACGTTGAGTTCTTGACGCCGACGCCAATGACTGTCTTGGCATTTTCACGCAGCTTGCTGACCAGCGGCGAGAAATCCGAGTCGCCGCTCAAGATGACAAATGTGTCCACGTGGCCCTTGGTGTAGCACAGGTCGAGCGCGTCGACGACCATGCGTATGTCCGCGGAGTTCTTGCCTGACTGCCTGACGTGCGGAATCTCGATGAGCTCGAATGCCGCTTCGTGCAGCCCGCGCTTGAAGTCCTTGTATCGGTCGAAGTCGCAATAGGCCTTCTTGACCACGATGTGGCCCTTCAGCAGCAGGCGCTCCAGCACTTTTTCGATGTCGAAACTGGGGTATTTCGCGTCGCGTGCTCCCAGCGCGATGTTCTCCAAGTCAAGAAATACCGCCATCGTGGCATCGGAAGCTTTGGCCGACATGCGCTATCCTTTAGAACCAGTTGTAATTGAAGCTTACGCTGATTCGCTCGGCGTTGACGCTGTTGGCCGCAACCTCGTGGCGAAGCCAACTCTCGAACAGGACCAAGTGTCCGGCCGCAGCCGGGAACGTGATCCAGGGGCGGGCGTGAGAGCTTGCATCGGCCTTGCGCGACGGGGCAGCCATGAATCGATCCAGACGCGGATCCTCGAATTTCGTGCCCGGTGATCCTCGCGGCATCTGCACGTAGTAAGTTCCGCTCAAGGTCGAGTGCGGGTGAAGGTGCAAACCGTGTACTGTCTGCCGCGGCATGATGTTCACCCAGCAATCCGTCATCTGAAGCTCGCGGCCGGCGAGGTCCCATTCGACCGCTTCTGCAAAGGCGGCAACGTGGCGCGTGAGCTTTCGACGCAACGTTTCGAACGTGGGCGATATTGTCTGCAGGCGGTGCACGGAGCCATAGGAGGTATAGCCGCCCGGATAATTCTTCAGGGACCAGCGCCTTCCTGCCGCATCGTCCAAACGAAGTTGCCGGCACTCCTTCAACAACTGCCGATTGAACTCCCGTGCCTGGCCTCGTTGCAGCGCCGCTGCATATACCAGCGT
>JALYIN010000292.1 GCA_030775765.1 Verrucomicrobiota bacterium | reverse complement strand
GGGTGCAAACGTCCAGGTGCGATTCGACGTTCCTGAAAATAGCGCGCGACTCGTGCTGCAACGCCTCGCGAAAGTCGCGCCCGCTCCCACCGTGGCAGCGGATTGAGGATTTTCCACCCGTGAGCTTCCGAAGAATTTCCCGGCATGTCCTGCTGCCGGCTTTTCTGTTCTCGTGCCTCGCGCTCGGCAAAGAGACCGATCCGGCCGAGTTCGTTGATATCAAAAGCGTCGACAAAACGATCGTGATCGATCTGCGCTACGCGAGTGCGAACAACGTCTCGCATCGGCCATTGTATCCGCCCGGAACTCCGGCGCTCGTGCGCGCCAGCGTGGCAAAGCGACTCGCGATCGCGCAGGACTATCTGCGCAAAAAAGGATATGGCTTGAAGATTTGGGACGCCTACCGGTCGCAGTCGGCCCAGGAACAACTTTGGCGGATCATGCAAAACCGTTCTTACGTCGCCGATCCGAAGGAAGGGCGCGGCATGCATGTTCGCGGCGCGGCCGTTGACGCCACGTTGGTCGACGCGGGAGGACGCGACGTGCCGATGCCGACAGACTTCGACAGCTTCACGGCAGCGGCTCTGCTGGAGTACAAAGGGCGCGATCCGACTGTGCGCGCGAATTTGAAACTACTCCAAAAGGCGATGGCGCATGGCGGTTTCTACGGTTTGCGCACCGAGTGGTGGCATTTTTGCGCGCCCGATTGGAAACAATTTCCGCCAGAGCCCGACCTCAAGGTAGCGACGCAATAATGGAAACGATCCTGCGCGATCTCCGGCAGCCGGAATACCTGCACGTGCTGCTCAATCCAATTCCGGTTTATGGGCTGGCGATCGCGCTGTTTGGATTGATCGCCGCAACTTATCTGCGCAGCCGCGGCGGACAGCTCACGGCGCTCGTCCTGATTTTCGCCTGCGCGATTTCCGTGTGGGCGGTGGCGCGCCAGGGCGACCTCGCTTACAACCCGGTCCTCTCGATGGCCGACGAAGACGGACAAGCGTGGCTCAAAGCGCATGTGCATCGCGGCGATGAATTGATCTTCCTCTACTATGCTCTCGCGGCGCTTTCGGCGGCCGCCATCTTCGTTCCCAAGAAATGGCCGCGCACCGCACGTCCGCTGGTTTTCGCGACCATGCTGCTGTCCTTTGTCTCGTTAGGCGCCGGGACCTACATCGCCTATGCCGGTGGGAAAATTCGGCACCGCGAATTTCGGAACACGCCTCCCCCGAAGACCGAGTCGGAGCCGCGATGATTGTTTCATGAGCGAGCCGTCCACGGGCCATGAGGGCGCGCTTAGAAAGGAGCTTGGGCTCCGCGACCTCATCCTCACCCAAATTGTTTTCGTCGTGGGCGGCAGCTGGGTGGGCACGGCGGCAAAGCTGGGGCCTTCGCACCTCGCCTACTGGCTCCTGGCGCTTCTCTTGTTCTACGTGCCGCAGGCCGCGGTCGTGATTTACCTCAACAAAAAGATGCCTCTCGAAGGCGGGCTCTATCAATGGGCGAAGTTCGGGTTCAACAAGTTCGCGGGCTTTATGGTGGCGTGGAACCTCTGGCTCCTGGCTATCTGCGTCATGGCCGCAATCGGCCTGGTGGTAACGACAAATCTTTCCTACGCCATCGGCGAACGCGCGGCGTGGATGCCGGGAAACCGCTGGCTGGTTTCCGCCATCAGCCTGGCGCTGGTGATCGCGATGGTGGCCGTGTCGGTGCGCGGCCTGTCGTTAGGCAAATGGGTCCACAACGCCGGCGGCATTATCATGCTGGTGACTTATGCCGCACTCATCATCCTGCCCTTCGTCAGTGTGGCGCGTGGCGACCTGAAACAATATCAGCCGCTCGCTATCGCGGCGCCGGCAATGGGACTTTTCGGGATTAACATTTTCAGCAAACTGGCTGTCGGCGCGCTGGCCGGATTTGAGTATGTCGCGATTCTGGCGGGCGAAAGCCGGGCGCCCGCGCGGAACATCGGTCGTTCCGTCCTGATCGCGGCGCCGGTCATCGCGCTCATGTTCATTCTCGGCACGAGCGCCGTGCTCGCCTTCGCCGGGGACCCGAACAAGATCGATCTCATCGGGCCGGTGCCGCAAACCCTGAGCATCGGGTTCCGTTCGTTCGGCGCGGCCGGGCTCGTCGTATCGATCGCCATCCTGTTGCTCGCCGCCCGCGCCATCGCCCTGATGAGCATTTACTTCGCTGGCACTTCGCGCCTGCCGATGGTGGCCGGATGGGACCAGCTTCTGCCCTCCTGGTTTTCGCGGCTTCATCCCCGCTGGAAAACACCGGTCAACTCAATCGCGTTCGTTGGCGCCATTACCGTCATCTTTGCGCTCGCCAGCCTCATCGGTGTCGGCCCGCAGGAAGCATTTCAATTGGCGGACAGTGCCGCCGGCGTTTTCTACGGCATCGCCTATCTGGTCATGTTTGCGATCCCGCTCGTGGGGCTGCGCGAGATTCGCGCGGGGGTGCCGCTCTGGGTCCGGATCTCAGCGGTCTCGGGATTCCTGGTAACGCTGCTTTATATCGTCTTCAGCACGTTCCCGATTGTGGAGGTCGTGAATTCGTATTGGTTCGCTGCCAAGATCATCGTCGTCACCCTGGTCACGAACCTGATCGGTGTCGCCGTGTTCGCTTCCGGCAGCCGACGGGCGGCTAGGATCTCACGTTCTCCCTGACCCATTCCAGGTAGGGCGGCCATCCACTGGCGATCGGCGTACAAATGATTTCCGGAACGTCGTAGGGATGGAGCGATTTCAATTTCTCCTCGAACGCCGCGAAACGCGCGGCCGTCGTCTTGAACAGAACCAGCGTCTCGCCCCCCTTCTCGATCTTCCCCTGCCAGCGATAGATCGACTCGATCTTCGGAATGACGTTCGCGCAGGCTGCGAAATTTTGGGTGACTAATTCGCCTGCGATTCGGCGGGCGGTTTGGACGTCGGGGAACGTGCTGAAGGCGAGAACGACTTCGTCGCTCATCGATCAGGCAGGCTGCAACGCAGCTGCGCGGCAAATCCACCCACCGCCAACGACGACATCGCCGTCGTAAATCACTGCTGCCTGTCCGGGCGTAACCGCTTTCTGCGGTTCGTGCAGTTGGATACGAGCGCGGCCATCTTCCAGCGGCGTCACCGTCGCATGGGTGCCAGGATGGCTGTAGCGGATCTTCACGGTCACCTCGAACGGTTCACCGCAATCGCGCGGGACAATCCAATTCGCGCGGTCGATCTCGAAATCGTCCGAGACCAGGTCCTCCGCGGAACCGATGATGACGCGATTCGTCTCCGGATCCAGATCGACGACGTAGCGCGGCTGCGCGGAACCGCCAGGCAAACCTTTGCGCTGCCCGATCGTGAACATCTCGATGCCTTCGTGTTCAGCAATGAAATTTCCCTCGAGATCGTAGATACCGCCCGGATGGAATTCCGCCTGGTCGAGATGCGAGCGGAGAAAAGCCTTGTAGTCATTACCCGGGACAAAACAAATTTCCTGGCTGTCCACTTTGTCGGCGACTCGCAGGCCTAACGAGCGGGCGATCTCGCGAATGGCCGGCTTCGCCATGCCGCCGAGTGGGGTCAGGGCGTGGCGCAGTTGCGGCTGGCGCAAACTAAACAGGAAGTAGGACTGGTCCTTCCGCGGATCCACGCCTTTCCGCAAAACCGCGCGATCCGGATGATGTTCGATGATGGCGTAATGGCCGGTGGCGATGAAATCGCAGCCGAGCGCCTGCGCCTTGCTCCAGAGATTGCCGAACTTCAGTTTCTCGTTGCACATCACGCACGGATTCGGAGTCCGGCCGGCCTGGTATTCGCTGGAAAAATAATCGATGAC
>JALYIN010000291.1 GCA_030775765.1 Verrucomicrobiota bacterium | reverse complement strand
GTTGAGTGCACACCGGCCTCGTTCCGGTTCGCCTGCAAACTTTCCCGCGAAATCACCCACGAACGCCACTTGCGCGACTGCAAGGCGCAGCTGTCCGCGTTCCTCCGCGCACTCGCGCTGCTCGCCCCGAAGCTTCACGTTATCCTGATCCAACTGCCGCCCTCGTTCGCGCCGAAAGAAGGCCGCACCCTGCTACGCGCGTTCCTCGCCCAATTGCCGCGCGATTTCCGGTTCGCCATCGAATTTCGCGATCCCGGCTGGCACCGGCCCCAGCACATCCGCCTCTTGGAAAAACACCGCGTCTGCTGGGTTTGGGCCGATACCAGCCCGTTGAACGAACGCAATCTTGCGCCGTTCGAGTTCCTTCCCACCACCACCGATTTCATTTACCTGCGTCTTCTCGGCGATTACTCCACGAAATACGATCCGGAGGGCCAGCATCTCCATCGCTACGGCAAACTTCTCTGGAAACGCGAAGCCGCCCTCGAGAGCTGGGCGCTAAAGATCGAGCGGCACCTGGGCGAAACCCGGAGCGTTTGGGGTTTCGTGAACAATCACTTCGAAGGCTTTTCTCCGGAAACCTGCCAGCGCCTCGCGAACCGGCTCGGCTTTGAGCTTCCGCTCCCCTCTGCCGAAGAGACCGCCTCCGCCGCTCCCGGCCAACTCGATCTTTTCCGTAGCGCGCCCGAAGAAAATCCCGCCGCGCCTCTCTAATCCCTGCTCCGGATCCTGATCATGCTCATAATCGTTCCTGCGAGCCGCGCTGGTCACCAGATCAGGAGCACGATCAGGAGCAGGAATTACTTTATCTCCGCCGCCCCGAAATGCCGCTGCAATTTCTCCGGAATCGCCACCGACCCATCCGGGCGCTGATAAGTCTCAATCAATGCCGCGAACAATCGCGGCAGCGCCAGCCCCGAACCGTTGAGCGTGTGGCAAAACCGATTTTTCTCCGCATCCTTGAACCGCAGATTCATTCGGCGCGCCTGAAAATCCTCGTAGTTCGAGCAGCTCGAGACTTCCAGATACGCGCCTTGCCCGGGCGACCAGACTTCGATGTCGTACGTCTTCGCTGAACCAAAACCGAGGTCTCCCGTGCACAGCTCGATGACGCGATAATGCAAACCGAGTAACTGCAACACCCGTTCCGCGTCCGCCGTTAGCGATTCGTGCTCGGCATACGACGTCTCCGGCTTCGTGATCTTCACCAGCTCCACCTTGTCGAACTGGTGCACGCGCAGGATCCCGCGCGTCTCACGCCCGGCCGACCCGGCTTCACGTCGGAAACAGGGCGTGTAGGCCGCGTATTTTTTCGGCAACTCGGACGCCGCCAGGATTTCTTCGCGGTGAAAATTCGTTACCGGCACTTCCGCCGTCGGCGCGAGGAAGAGCTGCTGGTCCTCGAGCCCGTACATGTCCTCCTCAAACTTCGGCAACTGCGTCGTGCCGATCATGCACTCCCGCCGCACCAGAAACGGCGGGCTCATTTCGAGATAACCGTGTTCGCGCGTATGCAGGTCAAGCATGAACTGAATGAGCGCCCGCTCCAGCCGCGCTCCAGCGCCGATGAAGCAGATGAACCCGCTCCCGCTCAGCTTCGCCGCGCGTTCAAGATCAAAGAGCTTCAGCTTCGTTCCGAGCACGACGTGATCCTGCGCGTCTTTCAGCTCGGGTTTTTCACCCCAGGTCCGAACAACCGGATTGTCGCTCGCGTCTTTCCCTGCCGGCACGCTCGCGTGGGGCAGATTCGGGATCTGGAGCAGCAAACTGGTTCGCAGTTCTGCGCTTTCATCGACAGCCACCTCCGTCTCAAGCTGACTGATCCGATCGCCGACAACGCCCACGCGATGTATCAATTCCGCTGCGTCTTCTTTACGGTTTTTTTTCGCCCCAATTTCTTTCTCCAGTTTTTTTCGCTCCGCCGTCAGCCGCTGCAGCGTCGTCGCGCCGCTCCGATAGTCTGCGTCCATGCGCGCCACCTCGTCGACTAGTGCAGCCTCATCGCCGCCACGCGTCGCCAGCCGGCTTTTCACAAAGTCGGGTTGTTCGCGAATCAGGCGGATATCAAGCATGTTCTGCTGTAGCCACGGCCCTGTGGGCCGTCAACAACGCCGCTATTGCAGGCACGCAGGTAGCCCCGGCACTCAGTCGCCGCGCCGCTGGCAATTCGTTCCCGGCGACTGAGCGCGGCAGCAAAACCCACGTGACAATCGCGACGCCGGTCAGATATTCCGTGCGTGGATAGATTCAACCTCCTGAGCGTGGCGCTTGGGCTCGCCTGCCTGGCCGGCATCGATCTGTATCTCACTGTTTTCGCCACCGGGCTCGCGATTCATTTCCATTGGATCACGCTCTCGCCGAGTTACCAATCGCTCGAAGTCCTCGGCCAGCCCTGGATCATCGCCATTGCCGGCATTCTTTACGCCCTGGAATTTTTTGCCGACAAAGTTCCCTGGCTTGATTCCGCGTGGGACACCGTCCACACCATCATCCGACCGATCGGCGGCGCGTTGCTCGCGATTCAGGTGCTCGGTCACCACTCGCCGTTCATGGATGTCCTCATCGTTTTACTCGGCGGTTCCGCCAGTCTCGTCACGCATAGCGCAAAAGCCTCCACTCGCCTGGTTGCGAACGCCTCGCCCGAGCCGGCGTCGAACATCGGTCTGAGCGTCGCGGAAGACGTGATCGTCTTCGGCGGATTGGCCCTCATTCATTACAACCCAATCCTCGCGCTTTCCATCTTCGCGCTGGCTATCGCCGCGTTCTTCTACTTTGCGCCGAAACTTTTCCGTTCAGCGAAAGCGAAAATCTGGCTCGCCCTCAATAAACTGAACGCTGCCCCGGACCTGCATCGCGCCGCGACTTTGCCGATCGCATTGCCCCCCCGCCTCGCGCCGATTTTCAGCAAACAAAACCTGCTCGGCGAAACGATCGCCTGGGCGATCCCGTGCGTAAGTGGACGCGGCCGCCGCATTCCCGCGAATCTTTTCGGTGCGCTCGTTGCGACGAACGAAGAGCCGCACAAACTCGTTTTTGTCGGGCGCAGGAACTGGAAGCCCTTCAGTCAGACGATCGATCTCGAAGGTTCGACGGTCTCGCGCGAGCCGCAATACCTCTCCGAGAACCTGGCCATCGTTCCCCGCGAAGGCCGGGGGCCGAAGTATTCGTTCCTCTTCACCCGCTCACGCGGCCCGCTCGTAGAGCTGATCGTGGAAAATTTGCGGGAGAAAATGAACAGGCCCGCAGCGGCCACTCATTCTTTCGCGCCCGAACCGGTCGGGCACGTTTAGCGCGTTCGTCGAAGCTCCAAATCGGAGCCGCTCCCACGGATCGTCCACGGTTTTGATGTTTGAAGTTTCCCTGGTGCTTGGAGCTTGGTGTTTGGGGCTTCGGCCGGCTCTCCAAGATTTTTTCTCGTCAGCGCGCCATGATTCTCCGACACTTTCGCCCTCTCCCCAGATGCAACCAGCCGGCCGCTACTCCGAGCTTCGCGATTCCGCGCGTGTCCATGAACGCGCGCTTTTTCCCGCGCTTCGAACGCCGACGGAATTGGAACTCCAGGCGCGCTGGTTCGCGGGCGATTTTGGGAGAAAATTTTCGTCCATAACCGGTGACCAGATTGAGATCGTCCAGTTCGGCACCTGGAACCGCGAAGCCGGCCCTGATTTCTCCGACGCGGCGATCCGGATCAATGGCAGCGAACCCATTCGCGGCCCGATCGAGTTCGACCTGACCGATCGCAGTTGGGAGACGCACGGCCACTCCACGAATCCCGCATTCGACGACGCGGTCCTTCACGTCTTCGTCGAGCAAAGCGAGCGCGCCTTTTTCACCCGCACGAAATCGAACCGGAACGTGCCGCAGGTGCGCGTCGATCTGGGGACGCTCCCGGACAAGTTTTCGACGAGTGTTCCCCTCGCCCGGCCTGGTCGCTGCCACGCTCCATTGAAAGATTTGGCGCCGGACCGTCTCGAGAGCATCCTCACCGCCGCCTCGCAATTCCGGCTCCAGCGCAAGGCGGGCCGAATGAAAAACATCGTCGAGACTCATGGCCGCGACGCCGCTCTCTTCCAGGAAATTGCCGCCGCGCTCGGTTATAAACAAAACAAGCTCGCGTTCACGCTTCTCGCGCAGCGCTTGCCGCTCGCCTCCCTTCGCAAAAACCAGGACGATATCGAGGCTGTCCTGTTCGGCGTGGCCGGATTCCTCGTGGCGCCCGATCTCGCCGCGTATCGCGAGGAAACGCGCGGCTACGTGAGAAACCTTTGGGACCGCTGGTGGCCGCATCGGGATGAGATGCAACGGCTCGTCCTGCCGGCAAAACTCTGGCAGCTCGGCGGGGCCCGGCCTTTGAATCATCCGCACCGCCGCCTTGGCGCGCTCGCCATTCTCGCAAAGCAATGGCCCGCGTTCCTCAAAGCGATCGCGCGGAAAAACACCAAGAGCACCCACGATTTCCTCCTCGATCTGGGCCATCCGTTTTGGGATCTTCATTACACGCTCACCTCCGAGGCGGCGCCGACGGAAATGGCGATCGTGGGCGATTCGCGGATCGCGGATATCCTGGCGAACGTTCTCCTGCCCTTTTTTCTCGCGGAAGGCGCGGAGATCTGGCCGGTCTACGAAAAATTGCCGGCGCGCCTGACGAATCGTCGCCTGGAGACTGGCGCTACCCGGCTTTTTGGCGTCGATCCGCGCCGGGTGCAGTTCACCAAGACCATCGCGCATCAGCAAGGGTTGCTGCAGATTTACGAAGATTTTTGTTTGCAGGATAATTCCGATTGCGCCCAATGCCCTTTCCCAGAGCAAATGCAGAAATGGAAATGAAACGACGCGCGCTTCGGGCATTCACGCTCATCGAGCTTCTCGTCGTCATCGTCATTATCACCATCCTGGCCGGCCTCGCCTTCCCCGTTTTTCAAAGCGTCCAGAATCAGGCTAAGAAAACCCAGGCCAAAAACGACATCATCCAACTCGTGACCGCGGTGAACGCGTTCTACACTGAGTATGGCAAATACCCGATCGCGACCGACGACACGGCTATCGCCAACACTGCTGATCTCTTGTACACGTTGCGGGCGGTCCCTGCCGGTGCGAATGCAGCCGACGCAACGAATCCCCGGAAGATTGCCTTCCTGAACGTGCCGGACGCCAAAGATCCGGCCTCCCCACGCTCTGGAATCAAGAGTTCGGACGGACAATGGTACGATCCGTGGGGCTCGACCTACAAACTTGCGATTGACGGCAACTATGATAATCAGCTGGCCAATCCTTACGGCCCAACCGGTGGCGCAGGTCCAGATCCATTGCGTCAAGGAGTCATCGCCTGGTCGTTAGGCAGGAATGGCGTGCTGGGTGGTGGACCGCCGGCGACTTCCGCTTTCGCCAAGGAACCGGGAACGGCAAATAATTACACCAGTTCCGGTGACGTTATCTCGTGGCAATGAGTTTGCCGCTTGCAAAGCACGACTTCGCCGCCGAAAATCGCTCCCTCCCATCGCGGGTGTAGTTCAATGGTAGAACGCCAGCTTCCCAAGCTGGACACGAGGGTTCGATTCCCTTCACCCGCTCAGGTTCGTAACTCGCAACCGATGCAGTCGAAACATCTGCGGAGAGCCTCGGCGGCGAATGATATTTGCTGGCTCGCCCAACGAAGTAAGCGGCGGCCCCAACAAAAGGAAAACTGTGAAAAATGATTTGGTGATTCGGCGGATTATCGAAGTGGGCGCCCTCTTTCTGATTGGAGATGGGATCATGGG
>JALYIN010000290.1 GCA_030775765.1 Verrucomicrobiota bacterium | reverse complement strand
GGCGGAGGCACTGCCGGCTTCATCAGCGACATCGTGATTCTCCCGGACGCACAAGTCGGCGCGGTCATTCTGACAAATGCGGAAGTCTTTCAATTTCGCAGTCTCTTCATGCAGCGTCTCTTGGAGCTCGTCTATGATGGGGAATCCAAAGCTGACGACGATCTCAACAAGGCGATCCAGGACTTGGCGACGCAGCGAGCGAAAATGCGAGCAGGTCTTACCCTGCCCGCTTCGCCCGAAGCGACCGCGAAGCTCGCGAGCGATTATCTCAATGACGAACTCGGACATATCCATGTGGACAGGGACGGAAGCAAAATCAGATTCCGATTTCCACTCTGGTCAACCGAAATGGCCACGCGAACTAATCCCGACGGCACGGTCGCATTCGTTACGATCGATCCCGGTGTTGCCGGTTTGGAATTCACTCCATCAACCAGTGATGGAAAGCCGGCACTTCGCATTCACGAGCAGCAGATAGAATATCTTTATGTGGCAAACCAATGGCCGGCCGCACCCGATTGAAATAATTGCCAAGCCGCAAGCTTGAAGTGACCTCAAGAGCACGAGCCTCCGTCGCTACGCAAACCCAACATAAGACCTGGTAACCTGACAAGCCTAGCAAGCCCCCTCCCCCATCCGATTGGGATCTGATCGCCACAACTTTGAATCCGTCGATTTGCACCAGAAATGGGCGTTGAGCCGCGAAGCGCAGGCGCGCTTAATAGGCACGCATACTGAGTGGGATTCAAACGTGCAAGAACCGGTCTTCGACATCGATCTTGAACATGACTCTGCTTCCGTGTTCCTCACGGTCATGGTCCCCAAGGACACCGACGAGATATTCGTGGCCGAATTTCTACGGATGGTGAGTCGGGCTTTTGCCGAAACAGAAGGCGTTTCCACCGAGTGGATGCATGCCGTGCTTGAGAAGCAGGTGCGGGGCTTCGAAGATGCCACCCATATCAAGTTTGTGTGGGAGCGAAGCTTTACGGGTAAAAGTCGCTGCTACCCTCAGAGGCTCGGCGAGAATCTCGCCAAGCAAAGGCCGCCGCGCACCCTCAACTGAAAGGATCGATCTCGTTGACGCGGAACTGCGCGCTACTTTCTTCGACGCTTCACGAAAGCCGGCGCCCAATAGGTTTTGTAGGCGAAGTGGGTCACATCGATCAGCACAAAGTAGGCGGCCGCGCCGATTAAAATCTGGACAAGCAGTGCAATGCCTCGATTATCAAAGCCGACGAGTGTTTCGTAGAAGTACGGTAAAGACAGCGCAAATACACCTACACCTAACGCGGCAACGATCCGCCCGCGGCTGCGCGTCCTGAGACTGGAAAGGTATTCTTGATAGACCTGCCGGGGAATGAGCAGAAAAGCTATCACGAAGAACACCAAAAACATCATCATGCCGATACCGAGTTTGTCTTGAGCACTCATCGGGGCTTCTCCATTTCAAAGCGCCTTGGCGACGAAGCCGCAAGCATGCCTATCAAACTTGCGGCCAAGTCCCATTTCCGGATTTAGTTTACACCGCTCAGTCAGTGGGCCCACCTTGCCCGGCCGGGCTTGCGGCCGTCGCGCCCCGCAGCGCCGCGAGTTCCACAGTCAGACGGTTCAGCGTGCTTTGCAGGGTGCGTACCTCGCTCGCGTAGTTGGGTTGGGCCCGCAGTTGCTCACGCATCCGGTCGATTTCGAGGGCCCAGCGATCTTGATGCGACTGCTCTCGAAGCTCGGCGAGTTCTGCGCGAGTTTTCATCTCCTCCGCTCGAGCCTCCGCTTTCGTCAGGCGCTCCTGAAGCTCACGAACGTCGGTAGGAAGTACGGGGAGATTCGAACGCTCAGCGTTACCTTTGGATGCCGACAGGCGCGCGGACTCTTCGCGCAACACTTTGAGCACCCTGGCCGTCTTGCCGGTTGCGCCAAACCGATCGAGCAGCACCTGCCGTAAAGCTCGGTGACTGACTGGCCGACCCGGACGCAGCAGCTCGCGGCAGACGCCTCGAAGGTTGATGTCACTGATTCGGCAGTTCATGCCGCAAGGGTAACACTGTTGCCCTTGACGGTTGAAGACCAATTTAATACGGTGTTGTCTGCCGCGGCGGCCTGCTAGAGCATTGATTTATATACAAAGATCTCGCGTGATGTTCCACGACGATGTTCCACGGTCCGCCGGCGCTACACGCAAATTTCATCCTGCCGCGCGCCCACTCTGTCCGATCTCGTGACGGTGGGACCTGTGTAGATTCAACGCTGACACAGGTACCGCCGAACTGTGGCTTTTGCCAGTGAAATCAATACGTAGGGCTTTCCTCCGTGGAGTGATTTCGCATCGGTGTCTTGCCTCGCCAATGTCTTCGCCTTGCATTTCAATAGGTTAGCCAGCCAAAAAGTAGTAGCAACGGATACTGTATCAGTTAATCGTCTTGGCCCGTGGGGCTTCACTCCTCCGTAAGATGTCTCTTTGCATACGCGCTTCCCTCCCCTACGATCGGATCTCTCGGATCCGCGGCGGCTCGAATGAGATCGTGCTTGGGGCGCTTCGGATTAGGCTGATACCACAGGATGTATCCAGGCAGCCTGGCGCGGTAGGCTTGCTCGGCAGCAACAAATTCTTCCGCCAGCGCTTCTCGGAGCTCCCGGCGAAACGCATTGAGGGATTTGGCCGGCTGGATCTCCGCTCTGACATGGTCGAGTAAGTACTCGCGGGGCTCATGCTGATGTTGAACCACACGGCGGCACCAGTAGTACAACTTGTGGCGCAACGGATGGGGTTTTCGGTCCTGAAGTATTTCCTTGTGAACGGAGAGTGCCCGGTCACTCTCAAGGAGCGCCTCATAGATGGGCTGGAAAAGTCGTACTTGGATGATCTCGGGAGTCGCACCCTCCCGCCCTACCCAGCTCACGTAATTGAGGCCGGAGATGACGCTGAAGCCCTGCCCAACTTCGAAGGCATTCGGCGCCCAATCGAACATGCCATAGATGTCGTCAACGATCATGAAGCTCGTTTGCCACCAGCGCTTGAGTTGCGCGAAGACCGCACGAATGTTGCTCGATGAAGGTTCGATCGCCATGGCCTCACACACATCGCGTAAACCAATCGTGAAGACATTCTCTGCGGGGCGCCCATCCAACGCTTTCAGGTGTTGCCGAACCAGGGTTAACAGCACGATGAGCGGCCGCAGGTCCAAGACGCCTGCCACCATCGTGCCGGCTGCCGCCCGTGCTTCGGCCTGACAGTAGCGCTTGCCCTGTCGGATTTGCGCGCGGACGAGCTGGGTCTCGGAGCCGGTCCGTCCACTGCGCAACAGCGCCGTGAGATTGAATACGATCAGGCGCTCGCCTTTCCATGGCATGTTCCGATCCAGGACCGGGTCGTAGCGCAGCTGCACCGCCTTTTGCACCAGCAGCTCCGCCATGGGAAGCTCCAGCTGAGAGGCTGCTAATTTTGTCGAGATCTCAATACCGGTCGGGCTTGGCGCCTCATCCGGCGGCACCAGCACATACAGGGTTACGGAGCGCCGTCCTGGGTAGTAGGCGATATCGGTCTTCAGCAGCAGGCCGGCCGAGATGAGTTGGCCGACCACATTGAGGATGGTGGGCCGCTGCAGCTCGAGACGCTCTTGCAGCGAATGCATATCAACGGCCGAGTCTTGAGACGCGCCAGCCAAATCGAAGAATGCATCGAGGAAGGCGAGGGCGGAACGCTGCTGAATGGGTAAGCTATAGCGACCTCGGTCACTCGGTGCGACGGCCCCTAGGGAGAAGAGCGCGCCCTGGCGCGACTTGGCGAGCGCCCGGCCTTCTGGACCGGTGAGGAGGGCGAAAGCCCTCGCTGTACGGGCTCCGTACACCCCCTCAGAACCCTTGTAACGCTTTGATACTTCTATGGATTTAGACATTTTGAATTATTTTGTTAATTCAAGGAAAATCCCAAGAGCAGCCGTTATTATGTGATACTGTAGCAGTTAAATTAGTCCTTTGGTGGTTTTACGGCATGGCAAAAAGCGCCGCGGCTGAAAGCCGCAAACCTCCTCGCATCCAAAAACACGCTGAACTGGTTCCTGGGCATCAGCGCTTGGCCGTCCGCAATGCGATCGAGCAGGGCGCCAGACGCATCATCGCGGTCACCCAGCGCAAAGGCGGCTCCGGAAAAACCACATGTGCTCGAACCATCTGTGAACTCGCCTCCATACCGGAAGCCTACGGAATTCCGACTCTCGGGATTGATTTCGATTCTCAATGTTCGTTGTCGAAATTGTATCTCCGCATGGAGGCCGCCGACACCGAGGATGCCTTGACCCGCCCGCCGCTGCACCCGGATTTCGACCCTGACACGGATAGCACCGACTGGGATGGGCGCTCATCGTCCGCTGACCTATTTTTCGGTGACGGTGGCGTCGCACCTTACCCGGTGACTCGAATCGAGGGCGTCGGCAAACTGGATTTGCTGCCCGGCAATGTCGCGAAGCTGATCGAAGTCGAAGAGCATGACCGGACGTATCTTGCGGACCGTGTTCAGAATCGCTTGCGTGACTGGGCCCAGCAACCCGACGTCCGTGATAGCTACCCGCTCATCGTGATCGATACGGCGCCCAGTGATCATC
>JALYIN010000289.1 GCA_030775765.1 Verrucomicrobiota bacterium | reverse complement strand
ATCATCTGCGGTTTGCCGTCCGGCGCCGTATCGGTCCAGTAGGCGAAGGAGCTCGAAAATCCAATCGATCCGTCGGGGCGGAAATAGCCGTAGGAATTCGACACCGGTTGCCCATGTTTCTCGCCATACACGCCGGTTAGAGTCGTGATGATGTCATCCGCAGTATGCGAGATGAGCGGGGTATGGTGATTGGATAAGAGGGTACCGTGATCTCCCAAGAAATTAAGGAGATTCGGCATTTGCTCCAAATCAGACGGGACATTGGGATTGTCGCGGCGCAAATGCACATTGTCGAATTGAATGTGAACAATGTGCTCAATACCATTGCTCAGGCGGCAGCTGCTCGCGGACGCCGCAGCGACGGTATCGGATTTACCGTTGGCGGCGTAGGCAGCGGTACCTATCATGGAACCAAGTAACAGCAGCGCCGAGCACCGCCGTAAAACGTGTCCTACATCGATCATGTTGGCCTCCCGCTCAAGAGTTGTTTTGGCGAGTGTCAAGTCGCCGATAGTTCGTTACTCGCAATCGAGCGTAGTGACTTCACGCTACCTCTCCATGTCACTAAGATTGCAATATCGTTGCTTCACCACAGGGCGGCTGTAAATTTGACCGCAAGGGACGGAGTGCCGCGCGTTTCCGAACGACTATCCTGGAGCCTCCTGAAAGCCGGGAGTTGACCATGCCTTCATACCAAAGCTCAGAGCTGCGCCGTTGGCAGGCCGTTGTCGCGAAAGACCGGCGTGCGGATGGGGAGTTTTTCTATTCGGTCCGAACGACCGGCGTGTATTGCCGGCCTTCCTGTCCGGCACGCATTCCGCACCGGAAAAACGTTGCCTATCACGCCTCCTGTGAGGCGGCAGAGGCGAAGGGGTTTCGAGCCTGTAAACGCTGCCGGCCCAAAGAACCCTCTCAAGCCCAACGGGATGCGGCGTTGGTTGCGCATGCCTGCTCACTCATAGAGAGCGCTGAAGAAACGCCGCGGCTGGCGAAACTGGCGGCCGCGGTAAAGTTAAGTTCCTTTCACTTCCATAGGCTTTTCAAGTCGGTCACGGGCGTCACTCCCAAGGAGTATTCGGACGTCCATAGAGCCAACCGTGTTCGCCAGGCTTTGGCCTCATCGAAAACCATCACGGGTGCAATCTACGATGCGGGCTTTAATTCCAATGGCCGTTTCTACGCCGCGTCGTCTCAAGTGCTCGGGATGACGCCCAGCCGCTACCGGGCGGGCGGTGAGATGATGGAGATTCAATTCGCCATCGGCGAGTGTTCGCTGGGGTCGATTTTGGTAGCGAGCACCGAAAAAGGCGTGTGCGCGATTTTGATGGGCAGCGAACCCCAATCCCTGATTCGCCAGTTGCAGGATCGATTCGCAAAAGCCGAACTGATCGGCGGCGACGCACAGTTTGAACAGCTCGTGGCCAAGGTGATCGGTTTTGTCGAAAGGCCGCACGCAGCGCTTGATTTGCCGCTCGATGTCCGAGGGACTGCTTTTCAGCAGCGCGTTTGGAAAGCTCTGCGTCAAATCAAGATGGGCCGGACTGCCACCTATGCCGATATCGCAGCGCGCATTGGGAACCCCCGTGCAGTGCGGGCGGTGGCGCAGGCATGTGGCGCGAACATGATCGCGGTCGCGATTCCCTGTCACCGAGTGATCCGGACCGATGGACAGCTTTCGGGTTATCGATGGGGTGTGGAGCGCAAACGGGCCTTACTCGAGCGCGAGAAGACGTGATTGACAGACGCGTGGCGGCAATCGACTGGTTGGCGGCGCAGGAGAATCTCGACGCCCACGGGATGGCCTGTTGCGACGTCTTGCTCACCGAGCGGGAATGCCGCTCGATCGCAGACCTTTACGAGGAAGAAGCGGCGTTTAGAAGCCGGGTCGTGATGTCGCGCCACGGTTTCGGCCAAGGTGAATATCGCTATTTTTCCTATCCTTTGCCCGTCTTGATCCAAGAATTGCGTGCTTCGCTCTATGCACGCTTGGTCTCGACCGCCAATCGCTGGAATGAACTCCTGGGAGTCGAGACGCGCTTTCCGTCAGACCATGCTTCGTTTCTGGCGCGATGTCATGCAGCGGGACAACTGCGGCCGACCCCCTTGTTACTGCGCTATTC
>JALYIN010000288.1 GCA_030775765.1 Verrucomicrobiota bacterium | reverse complement strand
GAATATTCACGAGTACCAAGCCAAGGAGCTGCTCCAAAAATTTGGGGTTGCGACACCGTCGGGAAAAGCGGCGGGAAGCCCGGCCGAGGCGGAACGCGCGGCGAAAGATCTGGGCGGCGGCGAGCTGGTGGTGAAAGCGCAGATCCACGCCGGCGGCCGAGGGAAGGGAACTTTCACGAACGGTTTCAAGGGCGGCGTGCATCTCTGCAAATCTGCGGACGAAGTGCGCGACTTCGCGGCGAAGATGCTCGGCCAAACGCTCGTCACGCATCAAACAGGCCCAAGCGGCAAAGTGGTGAACACCGTCCTGGTCGCGAAATCGGTCAACATCGCGCGCGAGATTTATTTCGCGATCCTGCTCGACCGAGCCACCGCCGCGCCGCTGATTGTCGCGAGTACTGAAGGCGGAGTGGAGATTGAAACGGTCGCCGAGAAAACGCCCGAGAAGATCATTCGCGAATCAATTCATCCGCTGGCCGGCCTCCAGCCTTACCATGCGCGCAAGCTGGCGAAGCAGCTCGGCTTCGAGTCGTCGCAGATCAAGGCGGCCTCGCAATTGTTCGACGGTTTGTATCGCACCTTCGTCGGCCTCGATTGCTCGATGGTGGAAGTGAATCCGCTGGTCGTGACCGACAAGGGCGACGTGGTCGCGCTCGACGCGAAGTTCAACTTCGACGACAACGCGCTTTACCGGCACCCGGAGGTCGCCGCGTTGCGCGACATCAGCGAAGAAGATCCGCGCGAGGTGGAAGCTTCGAAGCACGACCTCAACTACATCGGGTTGGACGGGAACATCGCCTGCCTGGTGAACGGCGCCGGCCTCGCCATGGCGACGATGGACATCATCAAATTCTACGGCGGCAGCCCGGCCAACTTCCTCGATGTCGGCGGCAGCGCGACTGAAGAGCAGGTCACCGAAGCGTTCAAGATTCTCGTCGGCGACAAGCGCGTGGAGGCGATCCTCGTGAACATTTTCGGAGGCATCGCCAGATGCGACGTAATCGCGCAGGGAATCATCGCCGCGGCCAAGGCCGTGGGCCTGAGCGTTCCACTCGTTGTCCGGCTCGAAGGGACCAACGTCGAGAAGGGCAAACAACTGCTGAAAGAAAGCGGACTCACGTTGATCGCAGCTGACGATCTGGCGGACGCGGCGGAGAAAGCCGTTGCGGCCGCGACGGCAAATCCCAAATCCCAACTCCCAAAACCCAAGTAATATTCAAACTCCAATATTCAAAGCAACGATGGACAATGGTTCCCCCAAACCGCGCGATCTTGAAGAAAGGACGTTTCTCTTTGCGCAGTCCGTTCGGGCGTTTGTGAAGCGGTTACCGCGCACTCTCGGCAACATCGAAGATGTTCGACAGCTGGTTCGCGCGTCCGGTTCGGTTGCTGCGAATTGGATCGAGGCAAACGAGGCGCTGAGCAAAAAAGACTTTCCTCTTTGCGCAAAAATCTGCCGCAAAGAATCAAAAGAAAGCCGTCTGTTTCTGCGGTTGATCGAAATTACCGAAGTGACGAGCCGTGGACGTGACGAGCTTGCTCGTGAGGCACGGGAACTAACTTTGATCTTTTCGGCGATCATCTCGAAGAATGCTCAACCATGAGCTTACGTCGCCAGCGTTTCGAAATTGGAATTTGTTTGGAATTTGGCAATTGGGATTTGGGATTTTGCGAACTATGAGAGCCACCAATATCGCCTTTACCGGCATTCCGGTTACCGACATCAAACGAGCCCGCGCTTTTTACGAAGGAGCGCTCGGACTAAAACCTTCAGCGGATTTTAGCGAAGGAGTTTGGATCGAGTACGAGATTGGCGACGATACTCTCGCGATCGGGAGCGTGGGCGATCAATGGAAGCCGTCGCCTGACGGGACGAGCGTGGCGATCGAGGTGGACGACTTCGAAGCAGCCATCAAGGATTTGAAAGCGGCCAACGCGACGTTTGCGGCGGAGGGAATTGACAGTCCTGTCTGTCGCATGGCGGTCGTGCAGGACCCCGACGGCAACAAAATCATCATCCACAAATTGAAATAACCATGATCAAGGAAGTCGCATTTATCGCCATTGCCGTGTCCGACCCCGAACGCGCGCGAAAGTTTTATCAGGAAACCCTGGAGCTAAAGCCAGGCATGACCGCAATGGAAGGAGCGTGGGTCGAATACGAATTGGGGGCGACCACTATCGGCGTCGGTTGTCATCCGGCATGGAAGCCGTCGCGCGATGGCACCACGGTGGCGTTTGAAGTGGACGACATGGATGCGACTATCAACAAGCTCAAAGAACGCGGCGTCACCTTCGACATGGATAAGACAGAAACTCCGGTTTGCTGGATGGCACAGTTCCGCGATCCGGACGGGAACAAACTTTTGGTGCACAAACGCAAAAGCGGGTGATCCATGTCTGTTCTCGTCGATAAAAACACACGCCTTGTGGTGCAGGGAATCACCGGGAGCGCCGGCGGATTTCACGCGCGCCAATGCATGGAGTACGGCACGAACGTCGTCGCCGGCGTCACGCCCGGAAAAGGGGGCCAGATGTTCGACGGCAAGGTGCCGGTGTTCGACACGGTCTGGGAAGCGCGCCAGGAAACAGGCTGCAATGTCTCCGTCATTTTCGTGCCGGCGGCCGGCGCGGCTGATGGAATTCTGGAGGCGGTCGATGCCGGTGTGGAGTTGGTGATCTGCATCACGGAAGGAATTCCAGTGATGGACATGATGCGGGTGAAAGCGCAGATGGCCGGGAAAAAGAGCCGGCTGATTGGCCCGAACTGCCCCGGCATCATCACCCCGGGCGCGTGCAAAATCGGAATCATGCCGGGTTACATTCACAAGCCGGGCAGAGTGGGCGTGATCTCGCGCTCCGGGACGTTGACCTATGAAGCGGTCTGGCAATTAACCTCGCGTGGTTACGGGCAATCCACCTGCATCGGCATCGGCGGCGATCCAATCAACGGGATGTCGCATCTGGATGCCGTAAAACTTTTTAACGACGACCCAGACACGGACTCGATGATCGTGATCGGCGAGATCGGTGGTTCGGCGGAGGAAGAGGCCGCGGAATGGATCCAAGCGAATTGCCAGAAGCCGGTCGCCGCGTTCATCGCCGGGGCTACCGCGCCTCCCGGCCGTCGCATGGGCCACGCTGGCGCGATCGTTTCCGGCGGGAAGGGGACGGCGGCCGGAAAAATCGAAGCGCTCAAGGCCGCGGGCATTGCCGTAGCCGAAACTCCGGCGACGATGGCGGACACGCTAATTTCGCGTATGGAAGGGAAGGCATGACATTTTCACCTGGACTCGAAGGCGTGGTCGCGAATTCCACGCGGCTAAGCGACGTCATTGGCGACAAGGGCCAGCTCATTTACTGCGGCTACGACATCAATGAGTTGGTGGGCAAAGTCAGCTACAAGGAAGTGGTCTATCTGCTTTTTCACCGGGAACTGCCGAACCGGAACGAACTGGAAGCATTTGTGCGCCAGCTGCGCAGCCAGCGCCAGTTGCCGGAGCCGGTCATCGAGTTCCTGAAAACGACGCCGAAAGATGCGGAGCCGATGGATGTGATGCGCACCGCGATTTCAATGCTGGGGCTATACGATCCCGACATCGGCAAGGAGATCACGCCGGAAATCAACCGGCGCCGGGCGATCTCGATTACCGCGAAGATCGGTGTGATCGCCGCCTACTTTCATCGAGCCAGGAACGGCAAATCGCTTCCGCCGGTGCGCGATGACCTGACGGAAGCGGAGCATTTCTTGTATCTGATGTGCGGCGAACCGCAGGCGAAAGAGGCGAGCGAGACGCTCGACGTGGCCTTCATTCTTCACGCCGATCACGGCATGAACGCATCCACCTTTAGCGCTCGCGTCACCATTTCGACCCTCTCGGATTTTTATTCGGCAATCACAGCGGCGATCGGGACACTGAAGGGGCCCCTCCATGGCGGCGCGAACGAAGGCGTCATTAACATGCTCGAGGAAATCGGCAGCGAAGACAAAGTGGACGCCTACGTCGAGAAACAGCTCGCGGAGAAAAAGAAGATCATGGGGATCGGTCATCGCGTTTACAAAACGCTCGATCCGCGCGCGCCCCATCTGCAAAAGATGGCGGTCAAGCTCAGCGAAAAATTAGGCGAACCGAAGTGGATCAAAATGTCGGAACGGATCGCGAAGCTGATGAAGGAGAAGAAGAACCTGAACGCGAACGTCGATTTCTACTCGGCCACGGTTTATTACTCGTTAGGCATCCCGACCGATTTGTTCACGCCAATTTTCGCGATCGCCCGTTGCTCCGGCTGGTGCGCGCAGATCCTCGAGCAACTCGAGGACAATCGCCTCTACCGCCCGCTGAGCGAGTACGTAGGCGAACCCGTCGGCAAAAAAGTCGTGCCGATCGACGAGCGACCGTAGTCCGCGGGCGTCCCGCCCTTACGCGACGCTCGACATTTGGAACGCGGCCGCTAATCTCGGGCGCGAAATGAAAACGATCTCGTTCCTGCTGCTTCTGGCCTGGGCCGTGCCGGCAGCGTTCGCGGCGGAACCAACGGAGATCGAAGTGGTGGCCGACCCGCGGGTTTATGGCGAATACCCCAAGAACTACAAGGAGATCATCACGCAATGGCTCGGTGAAACTCTGGTCGATGCTCCCAGCGCCCAGATCGAGTGGCCAGGGACGCCGCAGGCTGGCAGCTTGCCTGAGAAGAAAGGCGGGAAAGCTCTGTTCGGTTACCTCGTCGAATTCAAAGTGAATTCTCGGAACCGATTCGGTACCTACACAGGAATGCAGAAACACACCATCCTGATCCGCGATGGCCGGGTAATCAAAGCGACCGGTTTCGGTTTCTAAATGAAACGGGCCCGCCATTCCCATTGCCAAGGCGAGGGCGGATTCGGCATTTATATCATCCTTCTGTTCATCATCGCCGGCGCGGCCTGGTTCCTCTATTCGTCGCGGGGCGATTCAGCCAAAGGCGGGCGTGCCTTTGCCGCGGAAGTGGCGCGCAAATTAGCGGTTGATTATGACGAGAGGTATTTGCTGCAGCATCTCAACCCGGAAAACCAGGCAGCCCGCCTTCCCATGTGGCGGGATCGCCTGTTCAAGAATTTGCGGAGCTTCGGGCCGCTGGCGAAGCCGGTCGAGACAACCGGAGACATCCTGTTCACCTCGCAGTTCATTGACCCGCACGGCACCTTTCGTTCGGAATTAACTTACCCGACAATGACGGCGCACTTCGACCTCGGCATTTCGAAGGGTCAGAATGGATGGCGGATCGACGAACTGAACCTGGTTTGGAATCCACCGCCGACCCCAATTCCGTCACCGACGGTGGCCATGGCTCCGAGCCCGACGCCATCGCCCACGCCGGACGCGAAGCAGAAGAAAAAGAAGCGAGGATAGAGGATTGAGGATGGCGAAGATGGTTCGCTACCTTAGGAGGCGCTCTAGCGAATCAACGCAAAGCTGCGACCAGGTCTCCAGATTGTCCCGGACCGCGAGAAGCTGTTCGCGGCTTAGGAACGAGAGATTCGTGATCATGGCTTCGCGCTTCTGCACCTTCGGTTCGGCCAGGCGAAAGACGTGGACGATACCGAGATGGACGCGGCCCACTTCCGTGGTGTCGTCGTTCAACAGCGCGACGATCCGATCTTCGAAGGGCGATTCGATCCTGATCTCTTCGTTCACCTCGCGTTCGACGCCGGCACGATAAGCATGCTCGTCCCAGGCGAAGAGAGATTCGTCGGTGTCGTTCATGTGGCCGCCGATACCCACCGAGCCTTTCGCGACCAGCCGCTGTTCGCCGGCTTTCTTGCCGCGGACGTAATGCAGAACAGTGTCGCCGTGAGCGATTAGGGCGTACGGAATGATCTGCTTGTGAGACGGATCGGTTTCCGCCTGGGCGCGGGGGAGGAAAAAATTGTTCCCGCGCGACAGCAGGGCGCTCAGATATTTTTCCGGCTCGAAATTGAGTCCATAAAAACTGCCGAGCTTATCGAACAGATTCCGGCGGACGACCAGAACGTTTTCGTCGGGTTGGCCCACTCTCAAAAGACGTAGGTCACGCCGAGTTGCGGTCCGAGCAGGTTCACGCTGGGATTGGGGTCGGTCTGGCCAGCATTGGAAAGATGCTGGTAAAGAATGCCCGCGTTCCATTTCCAACGGTCGTTTATCTTGTAGGAAACGCCGACGGCGGTCAGAACGTTAAACGTGAAATCCTGGCCTTGCGCGCCATAGATATTCGCGTGGCTGTCGAGCCAGCCGAGGCCGACTCCACCCGAAACGTATGGGACAAACCGCGCCCCGGGCTTCGCGAAATTGTAGCGGAACCCGAGCGAGATGCCGAAGTAATGGTTCTCCGGCCCGCGCGTGAGCGGCTCTGCCATGAGAATTGCGTAGACCTGATTGTAACCTTGCAGCCAACTATCCTTTTCGATTACGCCCCAGCGCCAGCGGGCGGTGAAAAATTGGGCGGCCACCTCGTAGCTGTTGGGGTTGCCGATTATGCCGACCAGGTATGCTGTCTCCGAAGACATCTCGAAGCTCGGGGCGTCCACTACTTCCGAGGAGGTGAAATGCGTCGAGAGGCGATCGCCCGCGGCTTGCGCCAGCGGCGCGAACAGAGCGAGAAGCGAAATCAGGAGTGCGGTCCGGAGAAATTTCATCAAAGAGCGGCAACCATATGGCGAGTCCGTTCAATTGCAATTTATCGGGCGATCTGGCACGCTTGGCCTTATGAAAACCGTTATCGCGTCCGTTGTTGGGTTGTTTGTTCTCCTGGCGGCGAGAACGCCGGCCGAGGAAGCGGCTGGGAATTTGCCGCCCATCGCCGTCGATCTTTGGAAAGCAAGCGGCGGCGACAATTGGTCGAAGGTCAAGGAAATCGATTTCAATTTCGTCGTCGAACAGGATGGCAAACCGCTCTTTACCGCCGCGCACCGCTGGAATGTTGCGGCCATGACCGATGCCGTGAAATGGAAGGACAAAGAGGGCAAGGATCACGACGTGATGGCGAACCTTTCGAAGCCGGCTCCGGAAGGCGAGGAAAAGACTGCGTTCGCACGCTGGGTGAACGATTCCTACTGGCTGCTGGCGCCGCTCGAGATTCGCGACAAGGGAGTGAAAGTGGAAGCAGGCGGGCCGAAGGATCTCAACGGGACAAGCGTGGAAACGATCAACCTTAGCTTCGACAATGTCGGGTTAACGCCGACCGATCGCTACGTCCTCTACATCGATCCGCAAACGAAAATGCCGAAAGCCTGGGATTACGTTCCGGCGACCGGAAGCGGATTTCAGGCGACTTGGGAGAAGTTTCAAAACCTCGGCGGCTTGAATCTCGCCACCGAGCACAACTTTAGTGGAAAGGCCATCAAGCTAACGGATATCAAAGTGGTAACGCAGTAGCAGCTCAAGGAGGGCGGTTTACAAACCGCCGCTTCTTGAATACGGATCGACAAATTCCGCGAGGTCGGCTGGCAGCGCGCTGAGCCATCTTTCGCCGCCCGGGATCTGCATCGCCGCGGAATGCAGCGCGTGGCGCCGAAGCAGAAGCCGCCGTTCCAGTTCCGGCGCCCAACCGATCTCGATGAAATCCAGGTACAGCTTTTCGTCGGGCCCGTAAATCTTGTCGCCGACAATGGCATGGCCTAACGAAGCCAGGTGGACGCGAATCTGGTGCGTCCGGCCGGTGCGCGGAAAAACGCGAATGATGCTGAAGCGCTCCCCGCTGCCTCGGGTGAAACGTTGCTCGACTCGGAAATCCGTCCGCGCCGGCGCGCCCTCGGGATGGATCATCTGCTTGAGCCAAATCGCCGATGGCGTGTGCGCTCCCTGTCTGGCGAGCGGCGCATCGACCGAATTGGTTTCCCATCCCGGCCATCCCCAGACGATGGCGAGATATTCCTTCGCGATGCGCTGCTCCTGCATGAGCAAACCAAACCGCCGCGCGGCCGCGGCGTTTTTCGCTACCAGCACCAGCCCGCTCGTCTCGCGATCCAGCCGGTTCACAATCGAGACCTGACCGCCGTTTGCGATCTCGAACGCGAGCAGTTGTTTCAGCTCGCCCCAAAGCGTCCGCGCACTGCTCGGCTTGGTCGGATGCACGAGAAGAAAGGGCGGCTTCTCGACCACCATGAAATCATCGGTCTCGGCGACGATGGTGAAATCGCCGCGGTCGTTTGCGCGCCGCGGTTCGCTGGCGGATAAAGCTGGCTTGATCGCGCTCAAGAACGTCACCCGGGAATATACGAGCGGCCAGCGGACCGTGCACGCGCTCGACGGCGTTTCCGTTGAGATCGCCCGGCACGAGTTTGTGGCGATCAGCGGGCCGAGCGGTTGCGGAAAAAGCACGCTCATCCATCTCCTGGCGGGTCTCGATCATCCGACGAGCGGCGAGATTCTTGTCGACGGTCTCAGCTTGCATTCGGCGGACGACGCGGCGCTCACCCAGTTCCGCCGCCGCCAGGTCGGATTGGTGTTCCAGTTCTTCAATCTTCTGCCGACGATGAACGTGCGCGAAAACGTCTCGTTGCCGTTGTTGCTCCAGGCAGTTTCGCCCGCGGAGAGCGAGAAGCGCGCGGCGGAGTTGATCGGCCTCGTCGGACTGACGGAACGCGCGGAGCATTTCGTTCATCAACTGAGCGGGGGCGAACAACAACGGACGGCGATTGCCCGCGCCCTGGTCCACCGGCCGGCGCTGCTGATCGCAGATGAGCCCACCGGAAATCTCGACTCGCATTCCGCTGCCTCGGTCATGGCGCTGCTGGAAAAGATCGGTCACGACGCATTGACCACGTTGATCGTTGTGACCCACAGCGACGAGGTCGCCCGGGCCGCCTCCCGCCGGATCGAAATGTGGGACGGGAAAATAGTCCGCGATTCTCGTTCAGCTTCGTAGTCGTGCTCCTGCTCCTGGTCGGGGTCGATTCTCCGGCTTTCGATCACGAGCACGATTAGGAGGGGGCCGACCCTTTACTTGACCTGCCCTCGAAAACCGCGTTACCTAAACGCCCAGCCTCGACCACGGAGCCAGCACTTTGGAACTCAAAGACATCAAAGCCATCATCGATTTGATGAAGAAGAACGACTTGTCGGTCTTCGAAATGGAGAAGGACGGTTTTCGGCTGAAGCTCCAAAAGGGGGCTGGCGAACAGACGGTTTTCTCGGCACCCGCTCCGGCGGCGCCAGCACCGGCCGCAAACGGCCCGGCAGCGGCGCCCGCGGCTGAAGCTTCGGCGAGCAGTGCGCTCAAGGACATTGTTTCGCCGATGGTCGGCACATTTTATCGGGCTGGTTCGCCGGAGACACCGGCGTTCGTTGACGTGGGCAAGGAAGTCTCCGAAGAAACCGTCGTGTGCATCATCGAGGCGATGAAAGTCATGAACGAAATCAAAGCGGAAACCAAGGGCGTGATCGCCGAGATCGTCGCGGAGAACGGCAAGCCGGTGCAATTCGGCCAGGTGCTGTTCCGGGTAAAATAGAGCGCCTCCGGCTGCGCAGGATCAGTCCGCAGGGCGAACACGCCGATGTTTGAGAAAGTCTTAATCGCGAACCGGGGCGAAATCGCGCTCCGCATTATCCGCGCCTGCAAGGAGCTGGGCATTCGCACTCTCGCAGTCTACTCCGAGGCGGATGTGGATTCGCTCCACGTCCAGCTCGCGGACGAAGCGATCTGCATCGGCGCGCCGCCCAGCTCGGAAAGCTATTTGAAGATCGACCGCATCATGAGCGCGGCGGAGGTGGGCGACGTCGATGCGATCCATCCCGGCTACGGTTTTCTCGCCGAGAACGCGCATTTCGCCGAGGTCTGCGAGAGTTGCAAGATCAAGTTCATCGGCCCGCCGGCGAGCGCGATGCACCTCATGGGCGACAAG
>JALYIN010000287.1 GCA_030775765.1 Verrucomicrobiota bacterium | reverse complement strand
GGACTAAAGATAGCCGGCGGTCTTGATGAGAAACGGTTGGCTAAACAGGGCCGGGAGATTATTGCCCTGAACAAGCAACTGGCCGAAGAGGGTCGCGAGTTCACCGTTCTCCGCTCCGCGGAATTGAATCTTTCCCCGGACGGAGAGAGCGACATGGAACCCGAATCATTAGAGCAGCTTGATTTGGTTCTTGGCTGTTTTCACTCGGCGCTCAGGCGAACGGAAGATCAAACGGCCCGTTACATGGCGGCCCTGCGAAATCCGGACATTCAAATTCTCGGACACCCTCAGACGCGAATCTATAACAGGCGGGAAGGTCTTCACTGCGACTGGTCCCGGGTTTTCGCGGAAGCAGCGCGGCTAGACAAGGCTGTGGAAATTGATGGCGATCCGATTCGGCAGGATTTGCGAGTTTCGCTTCTCAAGCTGGCACGCAAGGAAGGAATGAGAATTTCGCTCGGAACCGACGCATCGGGCCGGCTTTGCAATCCTCGGTCGGACATCGCGGGTGAAGGAGCCCGAGTCCCCGCATGCTTCGCCTGAATCTTATTTCAGCGCCGCTGATTAACTTCCCGCAGCCGAGGCAGAGCCGCCGCTGAGTGGTGGTCCGCCAGATCCGGAAAGGGTCGAGCCGCTGCAAGAGTCTGAGTTTCTCCTCGGGAGCGAGCGCAGTCATCGGCCTTGCTTGAAGCCACGCAAGAAAATCATCGGGTCCCGCTGCATGTGGGTGGGAATGACCGGTGTGAAACGGCTGGACGGCGGTGGATGGAGGACGTGCGCATGGTATTCGCGCACGGCTTCCACTTGCTGGTTATCCACCTTCCGCCCACATCCAGGACATCGGTAGAAGCGGCGGCTTGGTTGCATTCGGGCCTTTGCTTTGTCGATGAGATTCATACAGAGGGTAAAGTTGACTTATCCGGTCGATCTTTTCGCGGTTGTCGCCATTACTACGGGAGGACCGGGGCGCGTGTCCTCCGGGCTCCGCATTAGAGGCGCCTCGGAGAAAATCTGAATGGCGGGTCAGGCGGCGGCTACGTGAAGTAATGCGTTAGCCGCAGTTTCCTAAGGCGAAGTCTCATCCTAAGCACCGATCATATTCTCCCTTATTATTCGGATAGGGCTTTTTCCGGGGATTCGATCCGCCGAGCTCCCGATTGCGCACGTTAACTCGAACAGATGTGTTGCTCGCATGAGCGATCAAAAAAATGCGGGACAGAACGAGGACGGGAAACGCGACTCAGCTGAAATCCGTGAACGAGTGCAGAGGCTGGTAAAAGAGACTTCGAAACTGAATAACAGCCTTGACGAAGTAGAGCAGAACCTGGAGGAGGCGCGCAGGGAAGTGCCAACATTCGACGAACAGGTGTGAACGCACTTCATCTGCCCAAACCAGAGGCAGGCAGAGTACTCAGGCAACGGTCGCAAGGCGCCGCCGTGCTCGGTCAGGGAGGAGTTCGGTATCGCACGTGGTGCGAACACCCGCGGGTGGAGGTTGTCATTTTAGACGCGCGGGGACTCGAAAGACGGGCCTTTGAACTTGATGCTGACGGAAGCGGTTATTTCAGTGGCTGGAACGCGAACGGGAAGGCGGGCGAACTGTATAAGTATCGGTTTGGAGAAAGTGGGACATGGCCTGATCCGGCGTCGCGCTACCAACCGAAGGGCGTCCACGGGCCCTCGATGGTCGTGGATCCGGATTCGTATAGCTGGGGTGACGCCCAATGGTCGCGGCCGAATTTCGACGATCTGGTAATTTACGAGCTGCATATCGGGACCTTCACACCGGAGGGGACTTTTCTTGCCGCCATAAACAGACTCGGCCAACTGGCGTCGCTCGGGATCAACGCCATCGAGATAATGCCGGTCGCAGACTTTCCCGGAGAACGGAACTGGGGGTACGACGGAGCGATGTTGTACGCGCCGGCGCGAGTTTACGGGACGCCTGACGATTTGCGGGCGTTGGTTGATGCTGCCCATCAGTCCGGCATCGCGGTGATCCTTGACGTTGTTTACAACCATTTCGGACCAGACGGCAATTACACTGGCGCCTATCACCACGGCTACTACGCGGAGCCCAAGGAGGAAACGCCGTGGGGCGCCGCGCTGAATTCCCGATCCGCAAACGCACGACACGTTCGAGAAATCCCGGCTGCGTTGGGAGGAACGAACCACCCCGGACCATGCGCCGATCCTGGAACTCTATCGCGAATGCTTAAAATTGCGCCGCACTTTACTCCGTCGAAAGGTCAGCCACGAGATTAGCGTGAATGATCTGGGAACCATCGTGATCCGCTACAGCGCGAAAGGAATTTGCTTTGCGGCGGTCGCGACGAATCTGCTGGCGCCTCCGGGAACTGCGCTCGTTCCTCCGCCATCAGATGCCGGGGAGTGGCGATTGATACTTTCGAGCAATGACGATCGTTTCGGAGGGGGCCGTGAACAGAATGCTAACCAGCCGACTACGGCCGCGTTTGAATTCTTTTCGAACGCCTGAGATCGGTCCGACTTGAATTTCGGCGTCAGGCAGAGGTTTGTGTCGGCGCGCTAAAGTGGCGATCCATGCGAACCAGAACCTTTTTGCCCCGGCCTGAATATCCCCGTCCCGATCGACAGCGGGCTTTCGTCTCGGGAATTGATTGGCTCAATCTAAACGGCGCCTGGGAGTTTCGTTTTGATCCGGAACGCAGCGGCCAGGAAAAGAGATGGCATCTGCCGGACGAGGAAAGATGGCCGGACCAAATCATCGTGCCTTTCTGCTGGGAGTCGCTTGCGGCCTGGGGTGAAGCGGACGCCGCCGGGAACGACAATTATTATTCCACCCGCGTTTACCGCAATCCGCTCGAAGTCACGGAATTCAATTACCGGCGCGCCACCCGCCACGAGGTCGGGTGGTACCGGCGCACGATTCGGATTCCGCAGAACGATCCGTGGCGTGGCCGCCGCGTAATCCTGAACGTTGGCGCCGCCGATTTTTTCACCATGGCGTGGTGCAATGGGCACGAGCTTGGATCCAACGAAGGGGGCTACACGCCGTTCGAATTCGATCTGACCGAATATTTGGAAAGGGCAGCCGACGGTTACCTCCGGGGCACAATCGTTTTTCGCGTGGAAGATGCGATGAGCAATGCCGATCAACCGGTGGGCAAACAGTGGGGCTGGTATAGCAGCGCCAGCGGCATCTGGCAGACGGTTTTTGTCGAGCCGCGCGCGGAGCACTTCATCGAGCGCTTTGAGGTAACGACCGACATCGAGCGCGGCCGCGCGCAATTCAAAATCTTTGTTTCAGGTGGGAAGAGCGTGGCCTTGGAGATCACGAGCCCGGACGGCCGGGTGCTGGCGCAGGAAGGCACAGCCGCCGACGGGATGGCGAATATCATCGCGGACCTTAGCCCGGCGGTTCTTTGGGATCCGAACTCGCCTCATCTTTATCGGGTAAAGCTGACGCTGCGGAATGCTGGCGAACCCGATGTGCTGCACAGTTATTTCGGCATGCGCAGTCTCGCGGCAGTGCCGGTGGCAGAATCCGGCGCACCCGGCACTCTCAATCTCAATGGCGAACCGATCTATCTCCGCGGCGCGCTTTACCAGTCGTATCATCCCGAGGGCGTTTATACCGCCGGCGATGTGGAGGCGATCCAGGACGATATCGTCCAGGCGAAGCGCGCGGGCTTCGATCTGCTCCGCATCCACATCAAGGTCGATGATCCCCTCGTTCTCTATTATGCCGACGTGCTCGGCATCCTCCTCATGGCGGATTTTCCTAACTTTGGCGAAGGGGGCGATACGGAAATCGGGCGACGGCGCTACGAAGAAATGATGCGGCGCACGATGGCGCGCGATTTCAATCATCCATCGATCGTGGCCTGGTGCCTTTTCAACGAAACCTGGGGTTTTGGCGGGCAGAGCGAATTCATCAAACTGATTAACCCCGCGGAAGTAGGCGGCGGCGAGATTGTGTTGAAGGAGGTCGGAACGAAGAAATTCGATAACCAGGCGGCCTATGGCTGGGTGCGATCAATTTGGCAGCTGGCCAAGACCCTCGATCCCACACGGCTGGTGGAAGACATGAGCGTGGTGGCCTGGGACCACCTCGAATACTACGGCCACGGGGAGACGGATGTGAACTCGTGGCATTTCTACAGCAACGATTACGAAAAAGCGCGGCGCGGCATCGAAGAGATCGTGGAGAAAACCTACCCTGGCTCCTCCTATAATTACGTTCCCGGTTTCCAGCAGGGGGGCCAGCCCCTGATCAACAGCGAATACGGCGGCGTGGGCGCGCTCGACGGCGACGTGGACACCAGCTGGAGTTTCAAGTTCCTCACGAACGAGCTTCGACGGCACGGACAATTGAGCGCCTACATCTACACGGAGCTCCACGATGTGGAATGGGAACGAAACGGTTTTCTTAATTACGACCGAACGCCCAAGGAATTCGGTTATGACCCCACGATTGTGAACCAGGGCGATGTTCTCCCGATCGATGCGCCTCCGATCAGCCGGCGCGCCCCGGGGGAAGAAGTAACTGTCCCAATCTACTCGTCGCATTTTTCCCGGCGAAAACGTGAAGGAGTAACGCTCCAGTGGCGCCTGAGCGGGATCGACTCGTTAGGCTGGCTCCACGACGAGCTGGACTCCGGAGGCGGGCCCATTGGCTTCCCGCATTTGCGAGTCGAGTCGGTGCAGCGGTTGGCTGTGCGAATGCCGCTCGAGAATATGCTCTGCACTCTTTGGGTGAGGGCTTACGCGCCCGACGGCGCCCTGGTGGCGCGCAACTACATTCAGTTCCTGGTGGATGCCGGCCGGCCCGAGCGGGAGACGAGGGAGGGGCGTGACGTCCTCCGCCTCGAGCCGCATCAATGGCACGCTGCGGAATGGAATGGCGCTAAGATGACGCGGGAGGAAGCGAAGAATCTCGGGGCTTGCCGCGGGGGGACCCGGGGATTCTTTGAGTGGCGTTTCCCGGTGAGCCCCGCCGCCTTGTTGAATTCAACGCGTCTTACCGTGTTGCTGGAGGCCTCAGCTTTCCGCGAGGGCGCACCGCAAACCGATTCCTTTGCGCAGCCGACCGCCTTCCGCATGCTCCTCAACGGGGTCGCAGTTTATCGTACGATTTTGCCTAACCATCCTCACGACGCGCGCGGAGCGCTCAGCTATTTGAATGGCGGCCGCGGCGCCTACGGGTATCTGACGCATGCCACGGTTGAAGGCGTCTTGCTGGAGGAAGTGAAAGCCGCGATGAAAGGGAGTCGTGTCCGGCTGCGGTGCGCGGTTCCGCGTGATGAAGGCCCCCAGGGCGGCCTTACTGTTTATGGATCAGGTTGCGGACGTTATCCGCTCGGGCCGACGCTGATCGTGGAATAGCGGATGACTGCGCCGAATCAAACCGTCAGGGCATCTGCGCCGGGACGTGTGGAGCTGCTCGGGAATCATACCGATTATAACGAGGGCGTCGTCCTGGCCGCAGCGATCGATCGCGGCCTCGCAGTCAGTGGCCACGCGCGAGAAGATGGGATGATTTCCCTCCGGTCCAGCTCGATGGGACAGGTGGCCGTTCCGCTTCGCGGGCTGCAGCCGCAAATCGGTGCCGCGCACTGGGCCAACTACGTGTTGGGTGTTGTAAGCGAATTTGTGGCGCGGGGGATTTCCGTTCCTGGATTTTCTGTGGAGGTGGACGGCGATCTTCCGCCAGGCAACGGGCTTTCCAGTTCCGCGGCCCTGGAAGTAGCAACTGCGTTTTTTCTCCAGAAGCTTTGCCCGGCCCGGTTCGCGGCGATGGAGATCGCGAAAATGTGCCAGCGCGCGGAGGAGATGTTCACCGGCGTCCGCTCCGGCTTGCTCGATCAAGTCACCTCGATCTTTGGCAAGGCCAATCACGCCGTTTTCTTCGACGCCAGGAGTGAGGAGGTTCGCGCGGTGCCTTTCCCGGCGGATTTCGCCCTCGTCGTCGCGCAAACTGGCGCGCCCCGCGCGCTGGCAGCGGGAAAATACAACGAACGTCGGGCAGAAACGCGCGCCGCCGCACAAGCACTGGGCGTTTCTGCTCTGCGCGCTATTTCCTCCGCGGAGATCGCGGCCCGCCCGGGCTTGCCGGAACTATCGCGGCGGCGTGCCCTCCATGTGGTCACTGAAAATGAGCGGGTTTGGCTTGCCTTGGAATTGCTTGATCGCGGCGATGGACCCGGCTTCGGGCTCTTGATGAACCAATCGCACGAAAGCTCGCGCGTTAACTTCGAGAACAGCACAGCCGAGCTGGATCAGCTCGTGGAGGCCGCGCGACAGCTGCCGGGCGTCCTTGGCTCGCGTTTAACAGGCGGCGGTTTCGGCGGCGCGACGATCTCCCTTTGCGAGCGTTCGCGCGCCAACGAAATTGCGGCTTCGCTCACGGTCGCGTCTGCCAGGCAGACCGGCATTACCGCTCCGGCCTTCGTTTGCCAGCTTTCAGACGGCGCCGCTTAACCGCGACGCCCTCGCCCGCGCGGCCTCTCAAAAATCCGCGTTAATCAGTCGGAAAAAATCCTACGCTTTGATCGGGAGTAGTAAACAAGGCCGATTCTCTCTCGCGCGCGATTCTGAGGCAGCGCATGAACCCGAGCCAGCATTCGAATCCAACTTTAGTTTCCCCTTTTCTCTCTCAAGCACAAACAGATGCCTACCCCATCATCGTCCATTCCCATCTCGGCTGGGATTGGGTCTGGCAACGTCCCCAACAATTTTTATCGCGTCTTTCCAAGAATCATCGCGTCCTTTTTATTGAAGGACCCGTTCCGTCGGATGTCTCCGCGGCAAACCTTACGCTGCGCGAGGTCCCCGATTATCCCAACATAATCGTTCTCCAGATGCGGCTGCCGACGGCGCGTTGGAGCGATGCGGCATGGATAGACCAGGAGCGCCGCCGCCAGGTCCAGTCACTTCTCGCTGGCCCGCTTGGCCGCGTCTTCGCCTCGCCTGTCCAATGGTTTTATGACCCTATGGCCGTCACTCCGTTTGCCGGCCATTTGGGCGAACGCGCGATCGTTTATGATTGCATGGACGAGCTGTCGCTCTTTCGGGGCGCTCCAGCCG